>CBEULQ010000212.1:0-5286 GCA_965543975.1 uncultured Desulfocucumis sp.
CCAGTATTAATTGGGGACATTCCTCCGAAGGAGGTGTGTCCCCTGACCTCTGACCTATCAGTACGCTCCGCGCTGTCCGGCTTCGCCTTCCGCGCCATACTTGTTTTTGAACGGTCTCTGGTTATCCCTCGAAACATATACAAAGGCTAATCAACTTTGTTCTCGTAAAGATTTATAATTTTTTCGATAAACACATATTAAATCAGATAGTTAATGTTTTCTCAAATTATAAACTATTGTACAAACATTGTGTCGATTTGAAAAGGATTTTCACGCAAATAACTTAACAAATTCTTAACAATTATTTTATGGCTTTTTGAGCCCCGGGTGAATAGGTAAACCACCCCCGAAGCGGGTTAATTTATTGTAAATATAGTAAATTAGCGGAAGAGGTGACAAATGAATTTTTACCCAGGGAAAATTAGACCTTAAAAAGGGTAAGAGCCCTGCCGGGCTCTACACCCATCAGGCCCCTTCCTCATTCACCTTTTTGGGATCAAAGGCCCTTACGAAGGACTCCTTGCCCACCCTGGTGATGCACAGGTTGCGGTCCACCAGTGGTGCTATGTCGGCAATTTTTTCCGTTGGCGCGGATATTATCACCTGCAGCTCAAGATCCCTGATCAGTCTTATACTTTCCCTAATCCGCTGGTGGTCCATTTTGCTGTAGGCCTCGTCAAACACCAAAAGCCTCATGGTATTGTTGAATCCCTGCTGCTTTATCCTGTATATCTGGATAAATGAGGCCAGCACGGATATATAGAACGGAGTTTGAGTTTCGCCCCCGGATTTCTTGCTGATTATCCTGGACAGCCGGGATTCGTTGCCCTGGTCGTCGCTGACAATCAAATCGAAGTCCAGATAGGTGCGAAAATCCGTAAAGTGCTCCAGGTTCCGCTCCATTTCCACCCGCTTTTCCGGGGTCAGTTCGCCTCTACCGGTATCTACAATTTGGCTGAAAAGTTCTTCCACCACATCCCGGTACAAGGACTGGAATTCCTCTGAAAAAACATTATAACCCTGTATAAGAAGGTCGCTCATGATCATATTGTAATACCGATGGTAATGCCTGTTGGGAGTAACGCTGAACCGGTATCGGTCGCGGCCGAAAGGAACATCCTTCAATGCCATGTTCAGATCGAAAAGCTGCCTTTCCACGGTTTCAATATTCTCCCTGAGCTTACTGACAAAGTCCTCCTGAAACTGTAACTGGGCCTTTTCCCTGGCTTTCTTTATTTTGGCTTCATATGCGGTAAGCCTCGTCTCTTCCAGCCTTACCGCCTCGTTTTCCCAGTCCCTGTTATGCTCCCGGCTAATGTCCAGTGAAGATTTATAATCCCGGTTGTAGTCCCCCCTCAGGCGGAGCAACTCGTCCCTGTGTAAACCTTCCATCCTGGCTGTTTCCTCAGTCAGGCTTAAGTATCGCTCAATTATTTCATTTAATTTGGTCTTGCCGCCTGTTTCCCGGAGGAAGAAGTCTTCACCTTTTTCCTCCTGCCACTGCCTGGAATAAAACCTGTCAATCTCCATCTGCTTTTGACGGCACTGCTCCTCCAGGTGGGGAACTACCTCCCCGTTGATATTCTCCAGCCTGCTTTCAGCCCTGCCCCTTTCCCTGATAAAGCCATCCCTAAGCTTGTGCGTTTCCCTTATCCGGGCTGTTGCTTCCTCAATCTTTCTGTCCAGCCTGTTAAGGTATTCCAAATCCAGGTTGCCATATCTGTCAATGCACTCCTGAAGCTTTTTCTCCAGTTCCGGCAGGTCCGCCAGGGTTCCCGACCACTCCAGCAGGTTGTTGATGTCGTTGACGCTTAATCCCTGCAATTCCCTGAGCCGCCCGAATAATCGGTGGCGGGGTTGCAGAATTGATTGTCTGTTTTTAAGGGCTGTCCATTCTTCCCTCTTCAATCTTACCTGCTCCGCCAGCGCCCCTCTTCCTATATACGGCTGGCGATAGCGGGCCGGGTTGATTTGGCGGGCCACAAACCTCTGGTAAAGCATCCCGGAAGGAGTGATAGCGGTTTCATGACGGCGCAAATCGCCGGCATTGTCGCACTTAATCACCCTGCCAAGAAGTAAATCCGCATAGACCCGGGCAAAACTGTCGGTGGTAACAATTTCTTCCGCCAGGCTTCCCGGCATGACCACCGGATTTTTAGATATGACCCTGGCCACGTCAACTATACCCAGATCATAGAATTCCCTCTGGAATTTAAGGCGGTCGTAAACCCTCAGAGCCGGGCCAAAAAATTCAGGTTCAACCAAAAGGTGAAACCTCTGGGTATGAAGGTATCCCTCTATAGCATTGCGCCACTTTTCATCGCGTATTTCCATAAGGTCCGCAAACACCCGAGGGGCGTCATTTCGTCCGGATATCCTTTTTATTTCCCCTGAAATGGCTTCAATAAGGCCGGCGAGTTGCCTGGAATAAGGTTTTACGCCTTTTTCCAGTTCGCTTATCTCCGCCTCAAGCTGTCCTATCCTGTTAGTTGTCCTGGCAAACTCTTCTTTTATGTTTGAATAGGCATCGGACAGTTCACCCCGAAAAAAATCCATGGTTTTGCGAATTGCCTCAAGGGCTTCCCTGCCCGGCAGACCGGCTGATCCGCCGGCCACCTCTTTCATAAGCTTAAGTCCCGGCTGGAGGGGCGAAACATCAGGGCGATCAACCCCCGCCTCTCCCAGTTCCCTGACCAAACTGTCCCATATGGCCGAAGTATTGAAAAGTGTCTTTTTAATACGGTCCCGGTTTTTTTTCCGAATATCCACCTGTATTTGCAGCTTGTCCTTTTCACCCTTCAGTTGGCGCTCCAGGCCGGCTATGTCCGAGGAGTTCTTATCCCTTAGCAAAACTTCCTTTTTTTCTTCCAGTTCCTTTATGGACTGTTCGGCCTTCAATAGCTCTTCATCGAATTTATATATTTTAGCTTCTAGTTTGGCGGATTCTTTCTTGCAGGCTATTATCTCCGCCACATCCTGCTCCAGCCGTGCCCTGTGAATGATGTACCGCTGTGTCTCCAGTTTTTGCCTTTCCTCCTCGTAAGCACAGTAGCACTCCGAAACTGCCCCCAGGGCATTTATTCTCTTTTTGACGATCTCCATTTCGCTCTCCAGCTGTTTGTAGTAGCGGATATTCTCCATCATATCCTCTACATCCAGCCTGCCGTTAATATCGCATACAAACTCGCTGATAAAACCTTTTATATCCATTATTGGAGAAAAGGGAACAGCTTTGCGGAACAGCCGGAAAAATTTCTCGCTAATATTGCCCATGCGTCCCCGCAGCACTTCCCGATACCTCATATTGGAATCAAAAAATTCCACATTCTGCCTGCCATATCTTTCATACAGTAAATCTTTCAACTGCTCGATGGACAGGGGAACCCTGCGTTGAATAAAGTGATTCTCAGGCAGGCCGTGGTCCAGAGCAAAAAACCTGTGATTATAATCTCCGGAGGAGTGACAGTCAAAAACTACACCCAGGCAAAAAAGTCTGGTCTTTAAGGTATCCTCGAATTCTGCCACGATATAACTGGAAAAATTACCAGTACGGAGGTATACCAGTCCTTCTTCTTCGTTTTCCGCGACTTCCCCGCGCAAATAACCCCTTAAACTTCGCCGGGACTTCTCATTGGCGGCCTTGTTAAAAAAGCTGCCGGCGGTGTCTCCCAGTAAGAGCAGCTGCAGTGCGTCGATAAGGGTTGATTTTCCTGAAGCGTTTACCCCGGTAAGAAAATTAATTTTGTCCAAATCCACCAACTGGTACCTGAAATAATGCCAGTTAATCAATAAAAGTTTTTTAAGAAGCTTCAATCCTCCGTATCCTCCTTCGGGTGTTGGGCGGAGTCTAAAAGCATGCCTGTGCAGCCGTCCCCGCAAATGTTTTGATATAGAAAATTAATTCTTTCATTGCTAATAACGAAAAGAATCGTTGGATAGATTAATATCCTGGCCTCGGGGTCGGTCCAGCTGCCGTCCAGTTTGTCAATTATATTGAAATCCTTCAATATACTCAAACTTTCCATCAGCAGGGTGTCCGTAATCCTTCTGTCCACCAGTCCCAGGTAGTTTAGCTTCTGCACCACATCCATCACTGTGGTGATAACTTCCCGCCGGATGGTTAACTTTTCCCTTTCTTCCTCGTATATAAGACGTAGGGCATATAAAAAATAAGTGGTTGCCTTATCCAGGTGACGGCGGTTATAGCCGTAGTGGTTGGTCACAAAGGCAACCCCATAGTCCGGCTCCAGCACCAGTTCCCAACCTGCCACCGACAGATAGTCCCTGAACAGGGGATAATGCCTTTCAACAAAACGAAAATCCCTGTCCGTCGCCAGGGACCTATCTTTTGGATCAATCCGGTCCCTGAGAATGAAGGTTTTGGCCAACATTAAATTTACCAGTCTGGAAAACTGCTCCCTGTCGTCGGAGGACAACAGCGCCCATTCCTTATGCCACATCAGGAAACCTCCCCTTTGACGGTTGTAAAAATCATGTCCGGAATGCGGTACCCGTTGACATAAACGTAACCATCCAGGAACTCGACTCTGTATGGCACGTCCTCCTCGCTGTTTTTCAGTACCGCCAAGATCAGCTTGACGAAATCAACGGTTTCCTCCAGTTTAAATTCCCGGCTGCCTACAGCCTGTCGCTCCTGCAGATAGTCACTGATAAAATCAATGACCCTCTGGTGCGTCAGGCTGTCCTTCAATCGCTGTTCAAAACTGTGAAACTCTCTTTCCATCTGCTGTCTCTGGGCTGGTGGGGTTAAGGACAGCGGCTGTCCCTCCCCGGCAGTTTTCCTTTGTCTCTCCCGGTAAAGGGAATAGTCGTCCAGAAAACTTTGCCTGTATATGTTAAGTCCTTCCTGTAACAGTTCCATGGTTTCCCCGGGCAGCCTTTCCGACAACCCGGGAAGCCTTTTCAGCACTTCCACCAACTTTCCCCGGGCACCCCGGTCCGCGTTCAGCAAATAGCGTGTCCTTTCCACCGACGCCCTTGTGTAGCTTGCATTCTTCTTGTCGATCTCCCTGAGCAGTGTTTCCATGCTTTCGTAGGTATCAATGATCTCTCCCAGCATCCTTATCACGTCGGCCCTGGCATCCTCCAGCCTTACACGGTACCCCTTCTTAAGCATAAGACCAGCCAGATGCTCAATGACCCGTACATCAGTCAACCAGTTGCGCAAAATGCGTAATATCCTGGTTTTATAGCGGGGGATGCTATCAAAGGTTTTTAAAGGGTGATAAACCCTATCCAGAACGAGCACCTGGTAATTATCGAAAT
>CBEULQ010000213.1:0-5278 GCA_965543975.1 uncultured Desulfocucumis sp.
CCCTGGCCGGGTCCAATCCCGTGGTTTCCAGGTCCACTGCCACATACCGGTTCAACAAAACGATCCACTCCGAATTTGCATTAATTCATCTTAAATGATTGCCAACATCGAACATTCTTTTTCTCCGGTATAAAATCCTTCTGAAAGTTACCTGTGTTTGCAGTTTAATCCACATCTTTTTCTGCCTGTACAACCTCTGGTTGTAAATTACTGTTATCTTTTGACGCAGCACTTTTCTTAATCTTTTCATCAACCAAACTTTGCACCAGAGTGGTGAGAGGATGTAGAAGCAAAGCCAAATCCGCCTGGGTTTTGGCCTGGGCGGCATTTGGAATAGCAGCCTCGCTGTTTTTATCGCTTAATACCGAGCCAACGGAATCCACGGCCAATTGGACGCTGGTTGCCAGTATAGCCAGAATCTGGCCAAATATTTTTATGCTGTTGACTATCTTTTTTATGGCCTTATCCAATCCGTCATTGCTTTGTATTTCGACACCCTTAGGGCCGAAAACCTTTTCCATGTTGTTAGCCATAATATCCAGCCGGCCCAACAATTCCTCCTCTTCCTTTCTTTTAATTTCCATGCGCCCCAGTTCATCTGTCAAACGCTGCATGATTAACAGTACTTTTTCCGTATTTTCATTTTCTGCCTTTTCTTTTATCTGTAATTTTTCTATTTTGTTTAGCAATTGTTCCATTGTATTATTTATTTTTTCATTGATGGGCGATTCCAAGCTTTTTCCCCCTTCCGTGCCTTAATGGCGTCGAAACACGGCAGCAGTGGTACCATTTATATAATTTATGTAAAGAAAATAACTGTAGACCATTTTTTTAACTGGTACATTAATGACTTCGCCGTCATAAATATGAATTATTAATAAACTAGGAGGCGAAAATATTGGATAAAACAACCTTTGACTTCGACAGCCTGCCGGAACCTTTTAAAAGCATGTTCCAAAACATGGACCCCCAGGCTATGCAACAAATGCTGTCGTTACTTGACCCGGAAACTTTGTCTTCCCTGATGAATTCCGCTTTTGGTATGATTAAAGACCAACTACCCAAGGAGCAGGAAGACAGCATGCAGAATTTGTTGGAAAATATAATTAAATTAATGTCCCCGGGCAAATAAAATTTAAGGGCTGCTTATAGCGGCCCTTTTTTATCGCATCCTGTTTTCCCTTTCACTCCGCCGGGGTTGCTTTTACTATAGGAGTGTTCATCAGGCCTTCCGGCGCATTTACCTGCCCCTGAGGCGGTGGACTGCCGCCCTGTTCATCCTCTTTAGACTCTTCCTTGCTTTTTTGGCTAACCAGAGCCTGAACAATACTGTTCATTGGTTGCAGTATGGCGGATAAATCAAGTCCCCTGACGCCGGAACCGCCCCTCTGGCCGTTTTCCTGCTCCTGAGCGACTTCCTCGCTCTTTATAACATTGTTGACGGATTCCAGAATATCCTGAAACCCTCCGGCCACAATTTCTATTACCTGACCGGTTGCTTTGGTCCCGTTGATAACTTTTTTCATGACGTCGATCAAACCGACGCCAGCCAGATCTCCCCGGTCTGTTCCGGAAATGCTCTCCATCTTTTTGTTAATGATGTCAAACTTCTCCGTTAGAACCATTTCACGGGCCCGTAGCCTCTCCAGTTCAACCAGTATTTCTGCCAACCTGTCCAGAGAGGCAACCGCCCGGGATGATTGGTCCATCTTCTTTGTTCTATCCAGCTGCAGTTGTTCAAGTTTCTTAATGAAAAGATCCAGAGTCTCACTCAGTTGCCTGCTGGACCCACTGCTCATACTGCTCACATCCTTTGCAGTTATAACCGGCAGGTTATCCGGCTATACTCCTGGAGTAAAGGGCTACACAATATGTGTAGCCCCCCCTCCCGGTCTCCAACACCTTTAAAAATTAGCAGCAAGAAGCACAGCAGCAAATTGCCAAACCGAAGAAAATTATAGCTCCCGCAATGCAAGGAGATATGAACCCGCACAACAAAAGTGCAATGGCAATAAGGAAAAACAATAAGCAAAGAAGAAAACCAACCGTATCACGCTTTCCAAATAAATCTTTTACGCTACTAAGGGACGAGTCACTCACATTAACTACCTCCTTTAATAAAAATTTACCGAACGGTTCCATGAACGTTCTACTCTAAAATATGATTTGCCGACATTAATTGTTACAATGTTTTAATTCCAGCCGAATTTCTTCCCTTAAGGCAAATCTGGTTTGCTTTTTGTGTTAAAATATTAAAAAAAATGCGGGGGCTGTCAGGTGGATTTCATAACAAATATTGAAAAAAATAATGAACCGGCTAAGGAAGTAGAACTGTTCGCCGGAATTATTGAAAGAATAGTTGGCCCGGAATATTTCAGGAAGGAAACTGAGCGGTTAAAAGAGTTAGATCCCACCGGCGCCGGCATGGGACGCTACAGCACCCGGGAAACCACTGCACCCCTGGCATATTTGTGGCTAAAAGCCAGGGAGGACTTAATCTTTGGAGAGTTGTCGGGAAATTTTAAGAAAGGATACTCCTCTGCCAGGCTTACTGCTCTGGGCCGGGATCTGGCCCAACTGGAAAATGCAAAAAATATTGGCCTTTTAATTAAACTTCTACAGAAAACGGAAACTTTTGAGCTTGCGGTCTTCACCCTTGCGGTGGCCTCGGGCTACACAGGCATGGGACTGACAGTGGAATTTTGCCCCGGCCCGGCCCAAGGGATTTTATGCGTAAAAATAGCCGGCAATAACACCGGCTGCAGTATATATTGTAATATTCAGGCTTTAACCCGGTACGCACCAATGGACATTAAAGCAAACTTCGATTTAAATTCTTCTCCGCCCCCGGACCTGTTATATTTGGACATTGTCTCCAAGGATTTCTTTAATTTTAACGAACCTGCCTTGGCCGGCGGTTTTATAAAGTGGTTTAAAAGCACGGGGGCTGGCGTATACGCTGTGGTGCCCGGCCAGGGGAGACTATCCACAGGCAATAACGGCGTCACCTTTTTCAGGGAATCCCGGGTTTTCATCAACCCTGATAGGGAAGCGCCCTTTGCCTTTGATATTTTCCTCCCCCGAGGCCGTTCCTAAAACTTTCGCCTGGCACTTTACTCAGGCTTGTTTTTGAACGGCCTCTGTCTGGCTGTTCAAACTTAATCATCGCAGTCGCACCTGTGCTCGGTAATAAACGGTCTAACAGCCATGGCTGCCTTTTCTCCCAAATTGTCCGGCCCCGGGAACATTATTCGCAGAGCCGTTGCCAGACCGTATATTTGTCCATGTATGTAGGAGGCGTAAGCCTCCGTTCCCTTCACGCCCTCTGACCTGCACAAGCACTCCAGCGCCTCGTTAAGTTGCTTAAGCAGGAGTTCCCCTCGGTTTTTAATGTCGTCAGCATTCGTCATTGTCCAACCATCCTAAATGTTTAGTGATTTGCCGGGCTGCAGTACTTTAACCTTTGAGTCTGTATTGCTCTCAACCAACTGCCTGAACAGTTCCGGGTCCTGCCGGATTACCGGAAATGTGTTGTAATGCATGGGTACGACCAGATTAGGTTTCAGCATTTTAACCGCTTCCAAAGCATCGTCGGGCCCCATGGTATAGTTGTCACCGATGGGAATAAGGGCCACGTCAATTTCATTTAGCCTGCCGATCAACTCCATGTCCCCGAACAGCCCCGTATCACCTGCGTGATAAATGGTTTTACCGTCCATCCTGATAATAAATCCACAGGGGGTACCCAGATATTCCGCCGGGCCAGTTTCGCTGTCCTTGCCGCTGCCGTGCCAGGCGGGAGTCAGTTTGATGTATACTTCATCAAAACTGTTGCCTCCTCCCACGTGTAGTCCATGCACCTCCGCCCCTTTGCGGGCGCAGTAGTTGGCCAGTTCATATACCGATATTACTTTTCCCCCGGACTGCCTGGCTATCTGCACCGCGTCCCCCAGATGATCACCATGGCCATGGCTTACCAGCACCAGATCGGCTTTGATTTCAGAAGCATCGGCCTGGGAAACCGGGTTGCCGGTAATAAACGGATCGACGGCGATAGCTTTGCTTCCCTCGATTAAAAAAGCGGAATGCCCTAGAAATGTGATTTTCATACTTCATTCCTCCTCACACGTGTAAAAATACTCCCGCAAGTATAAAATGCCAAGATATCTTAGGCTATGAGTTATTTTTTCCGCAGCTTAACACCATATCCAGTATAGAGCCTGCGGCGGAGTATGGGTCTGTTTCCCTTCGGGATACCTTTTCCAAAACCTCACTGACACCGCCTGGAAGCGTCATCTGCTGTCTTACAAGTTTTTGCCATTGATAGTCCACAATATCCAGCACCTCTGATTTTACCCGCTCTTGTCTTTTCTTTTCCAGCGAACCCGTTTGACTTAAATGGTTCAGATGCTTTTCCATGACATCCAGCAATTCCTGCATGCCGCTGTCGTTAAGAGTCGATACCAAAACTACCGGCGGCCTCCACTCCATCTTGTGGCACTGCAGGTCCAGCATCATTCCCACCTCTGCGGCAACTCTGTCGGACCCGGGTAAATCAGCCTTGTTCACCACAAAAATATCCGCTATCTCCATAATGCCGGCTTTTATTGTCTGAATGGAGTCGCCGGCTCCCGGGGTAAGAACCACCAGGGTGGTATCCGCCACGTTCATAATATCAAGTTCTGCCTGACCAACACCTACGGTTTCTACAATAACCCATTTAAACCCGAAGGCATCCATGGCCTTTACCGCCTCTTTCGTGTTCCTGGCCAGCCCCCCGAGACTCCCCCTGGTGCCCATACTTCTTATAAAAACACCCCGGTCGGTGGCATGCTGCTGCATCCTTATACGATCTCCCAGTAGCGCCCCGCCGGTAAAAGGGCTGGTTGGGTCAACCGCCACCACGGCCACCGTATCTCCCCTTTTTCTTAGAAAATATGTTATACGGTCCACCAAGGAGCTTTTCCCTGCCCCTGGGGATCCTGTCACACCCACCACCCGGGCATTCCCGGTAAGTGGATAAATATTCTTTATCAAATCATCCCTTTCCGGATCCTCGTTTTCCAGTCTGGAAATCATCCTGGCCAGGGCCCGGGTCTGCCCATCCTTAAAGCCCTGCATTAGTCCTTTAATAGTATCCAGTGACATGTCACTCCCCCCAGCCTTTGAAAATTCAAAATATATAGCCATTTAATTCTTCGCCAAAGCATTTAATATTCCTTTGTACCCGAATCAACAGGCCTCCGCACATATATGGAATGACCCCTTTCTAACCCAA
>CBEULQ010000214.1:0-5276 GCA_965543975.1 uncultured Desulfocucumis sp.
ATGGACTTTAATTTAAGTGAAGATCAGCAGCTTTTGAGGGATACCGTTAAAAAGTTCTGCACCAAGGAACTGACCAGGCAATACGTGCGCTGGCTCGACGAAAACGTGGATTTCATTCCACAGGAGCTATGGAATAAAATAGCCGACCTGGGCCTTTTGGGGATAGGGATACCGGAAGAATATGGCGGAACAGGCGGGACCGTTACCGACGGCATGATTGTAATGGAGGAACTGGCTACGGCTGCGGTGGCGGTGGCCATAGGCGTCGGCACCACGTCCGGTTTTGGGGCCGGGATGATCCACAAGATGGGGAATGAAGAACAAAAGAGATATTACCTGCCGAAAATTGCCGCCGGCAAGCTTAAATTCTGCATGGCCCTGACTGAGCCGGGTGGAGGCACTGACATACTGGGCGCCATCAAGACCACTGCGGTAAAGGACGGCGACAAATATATACTGAACGGGCAGAAGGTTTTTATCACCGGAGCCCATGTGGCCGACTATATAGTGGCCATAGCCATTACCGACCCGGCCGCCAAGCGCGCCAACGGCCTGTCCGTATTTGTGGTGGATGCGAAGTCACCCGGCATTACCATAGTTCCGATAAAGAAGCTGGGCATCCATGCCTGCGGGACAAACGAAATATTTTTTGAAAATGTGGCTGTTCCCGAAGAGAATGTGCTGGGTAGTGTTAACTACGGCTGGTATCAACTTCTTAACGTTTTGAACCCGGAGCGCATAGGCACCTCGGTTCTCTCCCTGGGCGTGGCAAAGGCCGCCTACCAGGATGCACTTGAGTACTCAATGCAGAGGTATGCCTTTAAAAAGCCCATCGGGCAGTTTCAAATACTCCAGCATTACCTGGTGGATATGGCCATTGCCATAGAAAACGCGCGCAACCTAATTTACAAGTGCTGCTGGCTGGCGGATAACGGGCAGCCCTTCCATATAGAGGCCTCCATGGCCAAAATAGTGGCCGGCTATGCCTCCCAGATAGCCGCCATCAACGGCATGGAGATACTGGGCGGCTACGGATACACCATGGAGTACGACATGCAGCGCCACTTCAGGGATTACAAACAGATGATTTTTTCTCCCATATCCGATGAAATGACAAAAAACATGCTTGCCCAGTGGATGGGCTTGCCCAGGTCCTACTAAATCAGCTGACGATCCGGCGAAAAGCCGGCGTGGGCCGTAAGTGGAGGTGGCTTAGCGGTGTTAAAAGGAAAGGTGGCCCTGGTTACCGGGGCCTCCAGGGGTCTAGGCAGGGCCGGCGCCCTTGCCCTGGCAAAGGCGGGGGCGGATGTGGTTTTAACCGACATTCTGCTGGAAAGCCGGCCGGACAGCGATGGCCTCTGTGGGCTAAACAGCATATGTAAGGAAAACAGGATAGTGTACACGGAGAGCAGTGCAGAAGAGATACGCGCCTGCGGAAGAAACGCCGTGGCTTTGAAGATGGACGTTACGAACAGGGATGAAGTAAAAGATGTCGTTTCAAGGGTAGTAAGCCAATTCGGTAAAATTGATGTTTTGGTTAATAACGCAGCCGCAATGGACCACGTGGCAAAATTTGAGGACCAGGATGACAGGCTTTGGGAAAGGGACCTGAACGTCAATATCACCGGGGTCTATAACTGCTGCAAGGCTGTATGGCCCTATATGAAAAGAAACGGTGGCCGGATAATAAACATATCCTCCATTGTGGGTACAATCGGGGGCTATGGTATGTTGAGCTACGCCACAACAAAGGCCGCCGTGCTGGGGCTGACCAAAACCCTGGCGCTGGAAGGAGCGAAATACAACATTACGGTAAACGCCGTTTCCCCCGGAATAATCATGACCGAAGCCGTAAGCATGAACAGCAGCAGCGCCAGGGAAAGGCTCATTGCACAGTCTGCCTTCAGAAAGCCGGGTAGCCCGGAAGATGTCGCCGGGGCGATTGTCTATCTTGCCTCGGACCTGACGGGTTACATTACGGGAATAAATCTTAAGGTGTCCGGGGGAATAGAGCTTCTGACGTTATAGCTCAAAACACAGGTTTACCCATAAAAAAAACAACCGCTATGTATTTAAGGTAAGCAGGGCGGTAAAAGCGAGGTAAGCATATGTTTAAGGATTATATAGTGCTTATCACAGGAGCGGCATCGGGCATAGGGCTCGAAACAGCCAGACAGTTTGTAGATCAGGGGGCTTTGGTCATAGGGGCCGATGTTGTTGAAAAAACACTTCAGGATGCTGAAAAGGAACTTGGCAGCAGGTTTATACCGAAGCTTTGCGATATAACCAGTGAACAGCAAATAGCCACTCTAAGCCAGTTCATAAAAAACAGTTATAACAAGCTGGATGTTCTGGTAAACAATGCCGGCAGGATGACAGCCGCTGTAGATGTGGAAACCATGACGGAGGAAGATTATAAATATTACTTTGATGTATTGATCAAAGGTCCGATGTTTATGGTAAAGCATTTTGTTGCACTGTTAAGAAAATCGTTAAATCCTTCTATAATAAACGTTTCATCCTTTGCCGCTCTTATCGAAACGACAAAAGGGCGATTTCTATATGGTTCAGCCAAGGCAGGTTTGTCAAAGTTTACGAGGCATATGGTCCGCGACCTTCCAGGAATAAGAACCAACGCCGTACTTCCGGGTTTTATCGATACCCCTATATACTCATCGTCAGGTATAAGCGAAGAATTGAAAAATGCAGTGTTTGAAAATATGGTCAGGAGTTCCAGGATACCATGCGGACGTGTCGGTCAGCCAGTTGACATAGCTAATTGTATAACTTTTCTCGCCTCGGAGAAAGCGTCCTATATAAACGGGGCTTCGATAGTTGTCGATGGAGGGCATATGTGCGCGCCGGACTGGGGTCTGCCGGGTTGATACTCAAACAATACGGAAAAGTTGCTGGTCATATTTTTGACCAGGGGGAAGAAAATCAAAAACTAATAGGGGGTTTTAAAAATGGCTGGTATCAGGGAAGTTATGTCAGTGATGAGTGATTCGCTGCAAAAAAACACAGCTAAAAACAAGGGATTAAACGGGGTATTTCAGTTTGATCTGAACGGGGAAGAACCACTTGAGTTTTATTTTAAGCTCAGTGATGGTGTGCCGGAGGTTGTGGAGGGTAAAGCGGAGAGTTCTAATATTACCATTTCAATGTCGGGATCTGACTTCAAAGATCTGCAGAACGGCACTTTAAACGGAATGGCAGCCTTTATGAGCGGGAAACTGAAAGTAAAGGGAGACATGTCACTGGCAATGAAATTAGAAAATATTATTAAGTAAAATTATGCGAATATTCCCATATTAGAAACAAAACAAAAAATGGATCGAGGTATCTGTAATATGTCAGAAGAACAACACGCCTTTAAAAATTTAATGTCGCCCATAAAAATAGGACCTGTGGACCTGAAAAACCGCATAGCGCTGTCCCCGATGAATGAGACCATGTCCGGCCACGACGGCCAGGCCACCGAAGAGATGCTTGCCTATTTCGCCGCCCGGGCCAAGGGTGGAGCCGGGCTTATTATCACCGGGGCCATTATGGGAACCCGGCTGGCGTCACAGTTTGTATGGGGAAGAAACCTTTACTGCTATAAGCTGGGCCATATACAGGGGCTTCACCAGCTTACCGAAAGGGTGCACTACTTCGGCGCCCAGATAGCGGCCCAGATGTCCATAGGCTTTGGCCGCCAGGGACACTCGGACGACCACCACGCACTTTGTCCGGCGCCGACAGGGGGTCTCCCTTATGAGCTGTTCACTGAAAAGATACCTAATGGTTTTGCCAACATTATGAAAATGAGTGAATTTGCCAGGGCCTTTCTGGTGGGCCAAAATACAAGGGAAATGTCCATTGATGAAATACACAGCGAGCAGAAGGAATTTGCCGCGAGTTGCCAGCTTGCAGTTGTAGCCGGGTTTGACGTTATAGAGGTCCATGCTCCCCACGGCTACCTGGAACACTCATTCCTCTCCCCCCTGACCAACAAGAGGACCGACATGTACGGAGGTTCCTGGAGAAACAGGAAGCGCTTTGTACTTGAGGTGGCCGAGCAGGTGCGCTACGCCGTTGGTCCCGGAGTGGCGGTTGGGGTGCGCATCAGCGCCGAGGAGCACATGGAGGGAGGCCTTACCAGGGAGGAAATGATCGACCTGGCCAGGGACCTGGAGGCGCGGGGCCTTGATTATGTGAACCTGTCCGACGGAGGGGGCTACGAGGAGGGCGGCCATCTTATAGTTGACGCAGACAGGGTCGAGCACTGGCCGGATACCGCCGCCGACTTTAAAAAGGCGCTGAAAATACCGGTGATCTGCGCATCCATACATGACCCCGTGCTGGCTGAAAGCATGGTGGCCGAGGGCAAGGCAGACATAATATCCCTGGGCAGGCAGCTTTTCTGCGACCCCGAGTGGCCCAATAAAGTTGCGGAAAACCGTATAAAGGATATTGTCCGCTGCAAGCGCTGCAACATATGCCTGCTGCGGTGTAACAGCGGAGTGACTCCCAGGTGCCCGCACAATCCCAACCTTGGCAGGGAGTGGACCATGGAGGAATACAAAATCGGGCCGCGCAAAAACCACGAGCCTCTTATACCCCGGGGCGTTTTGGGTGGTATGCCGGCGCTGGAAAGACCCTGGTGGAAGCCCGAGCTTTCATACGAAGAGAAGTGCCCGATTCCTTTCAGGGGACCTGGCAACCGCTAGTTGGAAAATCAGGAGGTGTTTTTGATTATGGCAGAGTTACAGCCCGATAACTATTTCAAGATCGATCCTGAGCCGCACCTGATTGGGGACATGGAGCCAATAAACCATTTCCCGGGAGTAAAGATGTGGTGGAAGGCAATCGAAAATATCGGAAGGCCTCTGCTCTATGGCGCGCCCCAGTCCTTATTAATGAAAATTGCGCAAGGGGCTGAGCCGTGGGAGATGGCCAAGGATGCGGATCCGGAAAACCTGCTAAGGGCCATGGACAAGTACGGGGTGGACATTGCCTGCCTGTTGCCCGAGTCCATGATGGATACCACTGGTTTTTCAAGCCGGTGGGTGTCTAACGGCGATATGGCCAAAGTAGTGGAAACTCAGCCGGATCGCTTTATGTACCAGCCAAACATATCTCCCGTCAAGTATAAGGGAGTAAAAAACACCATTTGGGAATTGGAGTATTGGGTAAAGGAAAAGGGGGCCAAGATATTTAAGTTCTATCCTCCCGAAGACACCTATATTAATGACCCCGACATCTGGCCCTTTTACGAGAAAGCACAGGAGTTG
>CBEULQ010000215.1:0-5250 GCA_965543975.1 uncultured Desulfocucumis sp.
AGAAGCTGTTCAGCCATTTGAATAAACAGCTCCAGCACCGAATAATATCCTTCTTTTACCGGAGTGGGGCTTTCCAGGGTATCAAGAAGCTGTCCCTGTTGATCTACAAGCCCCATTTTGACCGATGTTCCGCCAAGATCAATTCCTATATAAACAGCCGACTTCACACCTGTCTCCCCCTGTGCTGTTCCGGATAGTACTCCTGTTTATCTCTTTAATCGGTTGTCCAGAGCCACCCTCTCCTTTTCGAAACCGGGCTTGCCCAAAAGAGCAAACATGTTTTTCTTATACGCCTCCACACCCGGTTGGTCAAAGGGATTGACCCCAAGCAGGTAACCGCTTATGCCACAGGCCTTTTCGAAAAAGTAAACCATTTGTCCAAAATAAAAAGGTGTAAGTTCAGGAACTTTAATGATTAGATTAGGAACTCCTCCGTCGGTATGTGCAAGCAGGGTTCCCTCCATAGCCCGCTGATTGACATGATGGAGGGTCTTGCCGGCAAGAAAGTTAAGGCCGTCAAGATTTCCTTCTTCCGGTTGGAGGATCAACTCAGCCCCGGCCTTCTCCACCTGAATAACCGTTTCAAATAGGGTTCTTAGCCCGTCCTGGATATATTGACCCATCGAATGGAGGTCTGAAGTAAAGTGAACGGATGCCGGAAAAATCCCCTTATGATCCTTTCCTTCACTTTCTCCAAACAATTGCTTCCACCACTCCGAAAAAAATTGAAGCGAAGGTTCGTAATTCACCAGCAGTTCTACAGTTTTGCCCTTACGGTAAAAAATATTGCGTATCGCCGCATACTGATAACACGGGTTTTTCTCTAAAGAAGATTCGGAGTATTGGCGGTATCCCTCCTGAGAGCCGGCCATAATTGCATCAATGTCAACTCCTGCAACTGCTATTGGCAGCAGCCCCACAGCCGAAAGAACGGAGTACCTTCCGCCAATATCATCAGGGATCACAAAGGTTTCATACCCTTCTTCATCTGCCAGTCCTTTAAGGGCTCCCCGTTCCCTGTCTGTTGTGGCAAAAATTCTTTCCTTCGCCCCGTCCTTGCCGTATTTTTTCTCCATGTACTCCCGCATGATGCGAAAAGCAATGGCTGGTTCCGTAGTGGTTCCTGATTTGGAAATAACGTTTACGGATATCTCCTTGCCTTCCAGCACCTCCAGCAAATCAGCCAGATAATCGGAACTAAGATGATGCCCCATAAAATAGATTTCCGGAGTTTTTCTTTTAGCTTTAGGCAATTTATTATAGAAGGTATGGGTTAACATCTCCAACGCGGCTCTTGCTCCCAGGTACGAACCCCCGATGCCAATAACCAAGAACACGTCGGATTGGGAAATGATTTTTTGGGCTGCCTGCTTTATCCGGGAATATTCTTCCTTATCATAGTTAACAGGCCACTCAACCCATCCTAAATAGTCATTTCCTGCCCCTGTTTTCTGATGGAGCATGTCATGGGCCATTAAAACATAGGGCTGTAGATTAAAGATCTCCTCATGACTGACAAAACTAAGTGATTTTGAATAATCAAATGAAATCATACCGGACATAACTTAACCCCCTTGTCCTCTAACGGAACTGTTTTGTTTACGTATCCATTCTATCAGAATGTGAGCAGAAGTAATATTTGTAGCCAGGGGAATATATCTCTTCTGCTTACGTATTTAATACGAAATAGATGAATTATATCCGGTGTATTACTATTTTGCAGCCTTTTTGTTGCGGCTTGAAATATCCACCCAAACCGCCAGTACGAGGATGCTTCCTTTAACGATATATTGCCAGAAACTTTCTATTCCCAATAAAGACATGCCGTTATCCAGGGAAGCCATGACCAGCGCGCCAATCAGAGCGCCAAATATGGTTCCCGACCCGCCCATCAGTGAAGTTCCCCCGATAACCGCTGCAGCAATGGCATCCATTTCATAATTTTGACCGGCGGTGATGGTGGCGGCTGAAAGCCTTGCCGTAAGAACAATGGCAGCAACGGAGGCAAGGAGTCCTGAAAAAACGAACAGCGTCATAACCCGCCGCTTGATATTGATACCCGATAGACGGGCAGCTTCCGGGTTGCCCCCGATGGCATAAATATGCCGGCCAAAGGAGGTTTTTTGGGCAATAAAGGTGAAGATTAATGCCAGAATAACCACAAAGATCATAGGGAAAGGAATTCCTTTGTAACTGTTCATGGTAATAACAAAAACAGAAATCAACCCGCTGTAGAAAAGAACTTTCCCTATATCTCTCCCTGGTGAAGATACATCAAACCCATATTTCAAGCGGGATTTCCTTCGATTAAAAACAGACCAGGCTACTCCCAGGATGGCCAGGGCTCCCATGAATAGACCGAACTCCCTGGTAAAATAGGCGCTTCCCAGCATGACAAAAGCCGGATCTGAAATAGAAATGGTGGTTGCCTTGGTAACACCTATCAAAATACCTCGAAAAGCCATATAGCCACCCAGGGTCACAATAAATGCCGGAATGGCACGGTAAGCAATTAACCAGCCCTGAAAAAGCCCCACCAGCGAACCAAAAAGCATGGTTGCCAAAATAACCACCGGGGTAGGCAGATTCAGCCAGCTACTCAGTATGGCCGCCACCCCGCCTGTTAAACCCACCAGTGAGCCGACAGACAAATCAATATTTCCTGAAACAATGACCATAACAACGCCAACGGCCAGAATGGCCGTTACAGACATTTGGGTAAAAAGATTGGACAGGTTTCGGGCTGAAAGGAAGTTTTCATTAATCAGGGTGAACATGACCCAGATTAATATGAGCGCACCGATCATGGTATAAGAACGCACGTCTATTTTTCCGAAAAGGCTGCGAATGCTGCTTTCCTTTTCTGCTTTTACTTCTAACCCCATATTCATTTCCATTTTTTATTTCCCCCCTGTTGCCGCAAACATGATATTTTCCTGGGTGGCATCCCGGTAATCCATTGCAGCGGAAAAGGTTCCTTCATGCATGATCAGAATCCGGTCGCTCATCCCGAGTATTTCGGGAAGTTCCGAAGAAATCATAATGATGGAAACACCATTTTTGACCAATTCATTCATTAATCCATATATTTCATATTTAGCTCCCACATCAATACCCCTTGTGGGTTCGTCCAGAATCAACACTTTGGGAGCGGCCATCAACCATTTACCCAGTACAACTTTTTGCTGGTTCCCCCCGGAGAGAGTGTTAACCGCTGTTTCCAGAGAGGCGGTTTTTATTTTCAGATCCATTATATATTTGCGTGCCCACTTAATCTCTTCATTGCTGTTGATAATGCCCCTTCTAGTAATCAGCCCCAGATTGGCCATGGAAATATTAGACTTCACATCCATACCGATAATAAGCCCCAACCGCTTCCGGTCTTCAGTCACCAGCGCCAGTCCTGCTGTTATGGCATCATTTACAGAATTAATTTTCACTTTTTTCCCTTCGAGATAAACCTCTCCCTCCGGCCGCCCTTCATAGGCGCCAAAAAGGCTCATTGCCAGCTCTGTCCGCCCGGATCCCATCAAACCGGCGATTCCCAGTATTTCACCCCTATGAAGGGTGAAATTGATGCCGTCAACGATCTTTTCATTGGGATTATCCTTATCCCGTACGGAATAATTGCGAACATCCAGGACCACTTCACCGGGGTGATGTTCTTCCCGGGGATACCGTTCCGTTAATTCCCGCCCCACCATCAAGGAAATAACCCTGTCCTCATTGGTTTCCTTCCTTTCCAGGGTTGCCACGGTGCGTCCGTCACGTAGAACGGTGATAGTATCGGCAAGACGGAAAACTTCCGGCAATTTGTGTGAAATATAAATACAGCTTACTCCTTCGGAACGAAGTTGAAACAGAATTTGCATCATGGTTTCCACTTCGCTTTCGGTAAGTGCCGCTGTTGGTTCATCGAGAATGAGAATACGTGCATTCTTTGACAATGCTTTGGCAATTTCAACCAGTTGCTGTTGGCCGATCCCAAGGGTACCAATTTTTGTTTCCGGCGAAATATTGAGTCCCACCCGTCTCAACCACTTGCCCGCCTCGGAATAAAGGCGGTTCCATTCGATTACTCCCCGCCTGGCAGGCTCGGCGCCGAGAAAAATATTCTCACCAAGCGTCATTTCTTTTACAAGAGCCAACTCCTGGTGGATGATAGCAATCCCGGCTTCTTCCGCATCTTTAATCTTGCTGAATGTTTTCAACTCTCCGTTAATCCGGATCTCACCGGAATAAGTACCTGCGGGATACAGGCCGCTGAGCACTTTCATCAAAGTCGACTTGCCGGCTCCATTCTCGCCGCACAGGGCGTGAATCTCCCCTTTTAACACTTTGAAGCTAACCCTATCCAGCGCCTTGACACCAGGAAATTCTTTGGTAATGTTACTCATCTCAAGGGCTTTCATATTACCCCGCTCCCATTTGTATGATTTTATTATAGTAGAGGGCCTGTCTACACAGGCCCCCTGTAACAACTACTATTTCGGCCATTGATCCTTTGGTACGTTCTTGTAAATATCCTCAAATTTATGATAGCCGTCCTTAACAACAGTATCCTTGATATTGTCCTTATTTACCGCTATCGGGTCCAGCAAAATGGAAGGCACGTCAATTTTACCATTATTTACCTTATTATCGGCCGTTATTTTTTCCTCTTTGGCCAGGGCCACTGCCATTTCAGCAGCCTTGGCGGCAATGGCATTAATCGGTTTGTAGACAGTCATGGTCTGACTCCCTTCCGCAACTCGCTGGAGGGCCGCCAGTTCGGCATCCTGTCCTGAAACGGGTACTTTACCTGCCAAGCCTTGTGCCTTCAGAGCTTGTATAACACCGCCGGCAGTTCCGTCATTGGCGGCCACCACAGCGTCAATCTTGTTGTTGTTTGCCGTCAGTGCATTCTCCATGTTTTTCAGTGCCTCTTCAGGCTTCCAGTCTTTTGTATATTGGTCGTAAACAATTTTGATATCACCCTTGTCAACCAGCGGCTTCAGTATATTCATTGCCCCTTGACGGAAAAGGATGGCATTATTGTCGGTATCGGCGCCGCCGATATAGGCATAATTACCCTTCGGAGCCTTTTCAACGATTGCCTGGGCCTGTATTTCCCCTACGCGAACGTTATCAAAGGAGATATAATAATCCACATCTGAATTTTTAATTAAGCGGTCATAGGACAGAACCGGAATGTTTTCCGCATGAGCCTTTTGCACAATGGCCGCAGCGCCTTCCGCATTGTAAGGAACC
>CBEULQ010000216.1:0-5243 GCA_965543975.1 uncultured Desulfocucumis sp.
TGACACATTACGCGGGTTTTCCCTGCCAAATAGAAAAAATTAAGGAAATGGCCGATGAAAGAAAACTTGTCATTATTGAAGATGCCACCAGAGCCCTGGGGGCGGAATACCAGGGCGGGATAAAAGCAGGTATACAGGGCGATGTGGGCGTGTTCAGTTTCTCCGGGTCGCAGGGAGCCACCACCGGAGAGGGAGGCATGGTGGTAACAAACGACGAGGAAACCTACTCCTGGCTGACCATTTTCCGCAACACCGGAATGGTTACCGAAAAAGAAAGGCTAAGCAAACATCCCGGCCCCTGGCACAGGGAGGTGCAGGATCTGGGATTCAATTACCGTCTGACAGAGATGCAGGCGGCTCTGGGAATAACCCAGCTGTCCAAGGCAGAACGCTTTCTAAAGCGCCGCAAACAAATCTCGGAAAAATACAACTCCGCCTTCGGAAGCCGCCGGGAATTATTAATTCCTGCGCCACCTGAGGCAACCAGGCCATCCTGGGACATCTACCCTTTGAGGTTGAAACTTGAAAAGTTAAATTGCGGGCGCCGGGAAATTTTCGACGCCCTGATTGCCGAGAATATAGGGGTGGACGTGCTATACCTGCCTGTATATCTGCACCCCTACTACGTATGGATAGGCCACCCGGATGTCTGCACCATCACCGACAAACTGTGTCCAAATGCCGAGGAGGCATACGAAAGCCTGGTATGCCTCCCCATTTACCCGGCCATGACGGACCGGGATGTAAACGATGTTATTGACGCTGTGATTAAGGTTATTAATTATTACAGCAGGTAATCCGGACAATTTATACTCAGTTCCTATTAACCGGCCAGGGCACGGTCCATCTTTTGCTGTATAAAGAAATGGTTAGAACTTTAGGCGTAGAGTCAGCCGCAACCACTGCGGCGCTGCCCGGCTTCAGCGAGCATCATACCGGTCTGGCGGTGGATATCAAAGGCACACCGGCTAATCAGATTCAGCCCCCGGACGTGCGCCCGATACCAGGTTTTGAGGCCGACCCGCCTTGTCCCGGGTGCCGGCGGTCCCCGGGGAGCCGCCCAGAATTCCATTTTGTGGTTTTCCTCCACCGGGAGGCCCGCCGGGAGACCCGCCGGGAGGTCCGCCCATACCCGGGGGAGCCAGGTGGGCAAACCTCTTCATCTGTTTCTGCCTTTCTTCTTCCACTGTTTTTCTGCTCAGAAAGAAACATAAGGGTACCGCAAGGGCAACTATAATGGCGGCCACCACAAAGGCATCGGCTATACCCGATATAAACGCTTCCCTCTTTGCTATCGCATACAAAATCCCCGGCGCCCCCTGGGTAGCCGACTGAGGCCCTATACCGTTCTGTATAAGTACGCCCTGTATTTTATTCAACGCCTCCAACGTGACGGGGGAGGAGTAATTGGCGGTTTCGGACAGCATGGCGGTGTGGTAATCCTGCCTGTGCAGCATTACATAGGTTAAATAGGCAATACCAAACGAAGCGGCAATCTGCCTGACCAGATTATTTAATGCAGAAGCCCCGGCCACCATAAAGGGCGGCACGGTGTTCATACCGGCAGTGGAAAGAGGCATCATGGCAAGGCCGATACCGATGGCCCGCTTAACCAGCAGCCACTGCAATTCATGGTAACTTGTGTTGTATGTGATGGTATGCAACTGGTAGGTGGTTATGGCCGTGATGGTAAGCCCCAGCACGCAGAGGGGCAAAGCGCCTATTTTGTCAAAAAGCTTTCCGCTCACGGGCATCATTATGCCGGTGGCAATGGCCATGGGCATCATCAGCAGCCCGGTTTGCATGGGTGTATAATTTAAAACAGTCTGGGCGTATAGCGGAATCATGAAAATCACAGAAAACATGCATACCGTAACAAAAGTAAGGGCTACCAGGGTTATACTAAACGTACGGTTTCTGAAAAGGCTCATATTAATAAGAGGATGAGGAGTTATTTGCTCCCAGATAACAAACAAAACAAAGCAAAAGGCTGATATTATAAACAGGTTCACTATGTACAGGGACGTCCAGCCCTTATCCTGTCCCTCGCTGAGCGCCAGCAGTATACAGAAGCAGGCCACCCCGCTTAAGACAATTCCCGGTATATCCGGCTTTAAATCCCTGCGCCGGGGCGTTTCGCCCAGCAGTAAATAAGCCAGAAATATGGTGGCTATGCCCACAGGTATGTTGATTGTAAAAATCCATTGCCAGCCGAAATTATCAACCAGGTACCCCCCCAAGGTCGGCCCTACGGTGGGAGCTGCCATGGCGGAAATGCCCCATACCCCCATAGCCATGCCCATTTTTTCCCTGGGTACGATCATAAAAATCATGGCCATAGTTATGGGCATGATCATGCCGCCGCCAATGGCCTGCAGCACCCTGGCCGCCACCAGTGAATTGTTGTTCCAGGCCAGAGCACACACTCCGGAACCTATGGTGAAAACCACCAGGGAAAAAATATACATTTGTTTGCCGCCGAAACGGATGCTTAAATAACCGGTCAGCGGCACCACAACACCTGAGACAAGCAGGTAAGCCGTCATTACCCATTGGATGGAGTCGGTTGCTACGCCGAAAATGGCCATGAGTTTGGGCAGCGCCACATTAACAATGCTGCCGTCCAAAATGGCCATGAAGGAACCGATTATCAGAGTCATCATCGCCGGCCAGGGTATGCTGCCTGGCGGGCCGCCGGCAGGACCCGGCGCGGCCCTTTCCCCTATTTCCGACATCGCCATGCACCTACTTTATATGAATTTTAACAATGGCGTTCATTCCCGGCAGCAAACCAAAGCCCTGGTAATCGTTAATGGCTATTTTAACCGGTATGCGCTGCACCACTTTGGTGAAGTTGCCACCGGTATTTTGAGTGGGAAGCAGTGAAAATACCGAATTTGTAGCTTCTCCGATAGACATTACCTCGCCGCTGAAATCAACGCCGGGAAAGGCGTCGATGGTGAAGTCCACAAACTGCCCCGGTTTGACTTTGTGCAACTCAGTTTCCTCCACGTTTGCGGTTATGTACACGCTTTTGAGGTCAGCCACCATGGCCACGGGCTGTCCAGGAATCCCCACCTCTCCCACGTTACCGATTTTTTTAACCACAGTTCCGCTGACAGGGGATTTTATCACCGCCATGTCCAGGTTTACGCCGGAAGCCAGTGTAAAGTCCACCTGGCGGGCTACGGTATCCCCCTCCTTGACGTTATCGCCCTCGTCAACATAAACATCAGTTATTCTGGCTGAAATTTGCGGGCTTACCTTGACAATGGTGGCATCCACCCTGGCATCGTCTGTTTTTACATAATGTTTGTTCATATACCAGTAATAGCCGCTGACCACCACCAGGGTAACAACCATGGTGCCCAAAACCGCCAGCATAATCTTTTTCTTTTTTTCCATTAAGGCTCACCTGCCTAATTCTGTTTATCTTCTTGAGGTTTTACCCTGGCGCCTTCATTCAGGAAGTCCAATTTACCGGCGGCAATTTTTTCTCCCCCGCTGAGGCCGGACAACACCAGTACATTTTTATCATCCAAAGGGGCGGTCTTTACTTCACACTTGCTGGCAACCCCGTCCGA
Source organism: uncultured Desulfocucumis sp. (assembly GCA_965543975.1). GTDB lineage: Bacteria > Bacillota > Desulfotomaculia > Desulfotomaculales > Desulfocucumaceae > Desulfocucumis. Next base: position 3,585 of record CBEULQ010000216.1, read on the forward strand.
AATTACCCACACGCTTTCTCTGTCCCCGCTTTTCAGCACCGTTTCCCTGGGCAGGGCTATCCCCTTGCCGCCCTGGTCGCTTAGAGTTACCTCGGCATACATGCCGGGTTTCAATAGGTGATTGGGGTTGGGGATCTGTATTTTAACCTGGTAAGCCTTGGTGGTTGGGCTGGCCGCCAGGGCAACGTTGGTTATAGTTCCTTTATAGGGAGTCCCCGAGGCGGCGGCTACCTTAACATCCACCACAGAGCCTTCCTTAAGGTTATTGATCAAACTTTCATTCACATCTATACGGACCACGAGCTTGTCCAGATTTACCACGGAAATAACGGGATTACTGGTCCCGGCCAGTTCCCCGGGATTAATGTAACGGGCTGTAATTACTCCGTCAATTGGCGAGTTGATAATACTGTTGGCGAAGTTGGCCCTGGCCTGGGACAGTTGGGCCTGACACAACCGGATTGTTTCCGGCACAGTGCCGTTTTCCACGATGTCCAGGTTCTTTTTAGCAGATTCATAGGCGCTTTTTGCCAAAAGGTAAGCCTTTTCCGTCTGGTCGTAGGTCTGCTGAGATACGGCGCTGCTCTCAAAAAGTGATTTTATTCGTTTGTATTCGGATTCCGCATTTTTATATGTAGCTTCGCTGGTGGCCAGGTTAGTCCTGGCAGTATTCGTCAACGAGGGCAGGTCAGATCTTGTTGCCTTTTCCAGGTTCGCCTCGGCCACCTTTACGGCAGCGGCCAGTTCACCGGCGTCAAGACTTATCAATATATCACCGGTTTTAACAAGGCTGCCCACATCCACGTTAATCTTTGCCACGCGGCCCGATATTTTAGACACCAGGTTAGCGGACTCCAGCGCTTCAAGCTTGCCGCTGGCTGTGGTAGCCCGGTCAATATCGGCCATCCCAGCAGTTATCACAGGCACTGCCGGACCTTCGTCAGCGCCCTGGACGCTTTTTTCCTGTCCGCAAGCCGATACCAAAAGCGACATTGCCAGTATAAAAACACAGGCCCAAAAACCCCTCCGTGTAACCATGACACATTTCTCCTCTTGATTCATATGTTTATTTGGAGCAGTAGTCTTCTTCCGTGTGGTCGTCCTTTGAACCGTCCAGTATCTTTTTTAGTATAATTCCAAGCTGTTCCCTTTCACCATCAGTCAGCATGGCGGTAACCTCTTTATTAACCTGAACCGCCAGCGCCTCCAGTTCCCCCTGCAACGCGGAGCCTTCAGGAGTCAGGTATATCAGGTGAGTGCGCCGGTCTTCAGGGTTGCTCCGCCTTGCAACCAGTCCTTCCTTTTCCAGCCTGTCAATAATTCCGCTTATGGTGGTTCTGTCCGTATTCATTAAATTACCAAGCTGTATCTGACTGAGACCGTCATCGATCCACAAAAAGGCCATCGTCGCGAACTGCGGCGGGGTTAAATTGTATTTATTAAGCTTATCCTTAAAACATGACGCAAAATGCTGATGGGTCTTGGCCATCAGGTATCCAAGGCTATTTTCAATTTTAAACCTGACTATGACTCTTTCACCTCCTGCATCCTTATATTATCATAACGCTGACATTCCGCATAGGATTCTTTTTATCACCTCTCGGCAGAAGACTCCCACTTCTAAAGTGGGGGATGAATGCCGGTTACTACCGGGAACTC
>CBEULQ010000217.1:0-5236 GCA_965543975.1 uncultured Desulfocucumis sp.
GCTCAAACCAACCCAATCTGAACTGGTAAGAAAAAAAGAATCAAGCTAATCAAAGAAGGTGTGTCCCCTGACCTCTGATGACAAGGAGTGATGATTGTGAACGGGATAATGAGTGTTGATATCGGACACCTGCTGGGTAGTGACGGCTCCGAAGGATTTATTTCAACAAATGAATTTAACGGATATGCTCAAAAATATGCCGGTGTATTTGAGCAGTTAAAAATCTCATTAAAAGAGAGAAAATCCCCCCTAACCCTTTCCCTGGCGGAGGAGGATGCAATTCCGGGTATTAAGGAATTGGCCCAAAAAATAAAGAGCAAGTATGAAAACGTTCTGGTTCTCGGCATCGGCGGGTCCGCCCTGGGTGCCAGGGCGGTGCTGCAGTTCCTTAAAGGGCCCTTTTATAATATGGAAAAGCACGATGAGCCCCGCCTGTTTATATTGGACAATCTTGATCCCCTGCTGGTGGACAAACTGGAAAGACTAATCGACCTTAAAAAAACTGCCCTGATTTATACCAGTAAATCCGGCTCCACCCCGGAAACCGCCGCCCAGTTTATTTATTTCTACAAAAAATACAAAGAGGCCGGCGGGGAAATAAAAGACATAGTTATAATCTGCGATAAAGCGGATAACGGCATTAACCATATCGCCCTTGACCTGGGGTGCCACCTGCTGCATATACCAAAGGACCTGCCCGGCAGATATTCGGTTCTGTCTTCGGTGGGCTTCCTGCCGTCGGAAATTGCCGGTGTAGACAGCAGCAGGCTTCTGGCGGGAGCCCGGGCTGTGCACCGGTCAATAATTGATAACCCGCCGGAAAATAATAGTCTGTTTGCTCTGGGAACATGCCTTTACGAACTGGCCTTAAAAGGAAAGGCGATTCATGTACTTTTCAATTACAGCAGCTTCCTGTTTGAATTCGGTCTGTGGTTTGTGCAGCTCTGGGCGGAAAGCCTGGGCAAGAGGCTGTCAAACAATGGAGAGGTGGTTAACGCGGGAACTACTCCTTTAACCAGTCTGGGGGCCACGGACCAGCATTCAATATTGCAGCTTTTCAAAGAGGGGCCGGCGGATAAAGTTATAGGGTTCGTCAAGGTTGAAAGCTTCCCCGGGAACATCCATCTGTCCGGGGAGTTTCCAAAGGAAAAGGAGTATTCTTATTTTGCCGGACACACCATGGCGGAGCAACTTGGCATAGAGCAGCTGTCAACGGAAATGAGCCTGGTTGGGGCGGGAACACCTTGTTATCGTATAGTCGTTAAGGATATATCCCCGGAATCCCTGGGGGCGCTGTTTTATTTTTATGAAGCGCTGGTGGTTTTCAGCGCAGGGCTCTGGGATATAAATCCATACAATCAGCCGGGTGTGGAGGAAGGCAAAAACATAACCTACTCTTTAATGGGCAGGGAGGATTATGCCGGCAGGCGGGCTGAATACGAAAAGCTGGTTGAGAAATATAATAATGAGCGGAGATTATTTAATGTATATAAGTGAGCCTTGGGTTCGGAAGGGGTATACCCCTGCCGAACCCTTAGAGCGAACTTAGTTCGAGCTTTACAGCCTGTTAATCCCCGACCTTCGAGGACGGGTTCTTACAGGCTGTTAGCGAGATAAACATCAAAACAATAGGAGATGAACATTGGTATAATGCATTTATGGGCAGATTTCCATACCCACACCGTAAACAGCGACGGCAAGGGAACTATCCGGGAAAATGTAGAAGCGGCGGCAAAATCCGGTCTGAAGGCGGTGGGTATCACGGACCATGGCCCCCGGGGCATCGGTATAGGGGTTAAAAATCTTACAGTGTACAGGGAATCTGCGGTTGAAGCTAAAAAACTTGAAGAGGAGTTTCAAATAAGGGTTTTAATCGGGGCGGAGGCCAATGTGACCGGCACCGACGGAAGCCTGGACATACCGGAGGAGGTGGCCGGGAATCTGGACCTGCTGGTAGCCGGGCTCCATCCCTTCGTACTGCCGGATCATGGGTCCGAAGCGCTGACCTGGCTATTGCCGAACCAGGTTGCCAGGGTAAGCAAATTTACCAGGGAACGCCTGCGAAGCGGCAACACCAAGGCGCAGGCCGAAGCTGTCCGCAAAAACCCGGTGGATATTGTGAGCCACCCCAATCTTATGCTGGCGGTGGATTTGGATGAGCTTGCCAGGGTGTGCTCCCGGTACGGCACAGCTATGGAAATAAACACCGGCCATAAATACAATAAGGAAGAAATTGCCATAGCGGCGCAGCGTCACGGGGCTCCTATTTCCGTAAACAGCGACGCCCACACCCCGTCCGGGGTGGGCGATCTGTCGGAAGGGGAATCCCTGCTGCAACGCTTGAATTTTCCAATGGATCAGGTATTTAATACCCGGAGTGATTTCCCGGCAGGGAAATTTCGCCGGGTATAGATTTTTTGTCGATGACAGTATAGAATTCAATATGGGGAGGGGATATATTGTCCATGCAGAGCTTTATTATTGTATCGGGTCTTTCCGGTGCCGGAAAAACCCAGGCCGTGCACAGTCTAGAAGATTTGGGCTATTTTTGTGTGGATAACATCCCGCCCACACTTATTCCCAAATTTGCCGAACTCTGTTCACAGTCTAAGGCCGAAATTAAAAAAACTGCCCTGGTGGTGGATATAAGGGGTGGCGAGTTTTTCGACTCCTTGTCTGAAGTTTTGGCAGAACTGGACCAAGCGGGTACCAGTTATCATATATTGTTTTTGGAGGCTTCGGATGAAACCCTGATCAGGCGCTTTAAAGAATCCCGGCGTAGCCACCCCTTAAGTCCTGACGGTGAGGTGTTGCAGTGGGTGCAAAAAGAAAGGAAAAAGCTCCAAGAGTTGCGGGGATTGGCCCACAAGATCATTGACACTTCAAATATGAGCCCTACCCAGCTTAAAGAAGAAATAAACAATTTGTACGGGGACAGCGCTGATACCTCCCGGCTTCGCGTTACGGTGGTGTCTTTCGGATATAAATACGGTATTCCTATGGACAGCGATCTGGTTTTCGATGTCAGATTCCTGCCCAACCCGCATTATGACCTGGATCTACGGCCGCTCACCGGTAATCATCCGGAGGTTCAGAATTTTGTTTTAAGCACCCCTTACGCGACTGCTTTTATGGATAAATTTTTTGAACTGATAGAGTTTTTGCTTCCCCAGTATGTCAAGGAGGGAAAAACCACATTGATGATAGCCATCGGTTGTACAGGAGGAAAACACCGTTCGGTTACCCTTGCCAACAAACTGACTGAATATCTGAAAAAGAAAAATTATAGAGTTAAAGTCCGGCACAGGGACCTGGACCGGGACGTGAGGACCGGGGAGTAATGCAATTATTAAAATGGCTGTATCCCGGCCTTAATGTAAAACGCTGGTTGTTTCTTGCCCTGGCCGGTACTGTGCTTACCCTGGCGGGGACCGTGCTGCTGGCGGGTTTGTTGATGCCTGTTACCAGAACCGAAATAATGGCCCGGGCTGGGGAAATACTTGGCCCTTTGGCCGGCTGGCCATGGGCGCTGGTTTTACCCCTGACTGGTCTGTCGGCCATAGTGCTGGGGCTGCACAAAGCCTTCCGTTCGATTATAGCCGTGCTGGCGCCGGCGGGGGACCAGCACCTGGTGGATATTATTTACAGCAGACGATTCTTGCGGCGTGGACCCAGGATTGTGGTAATCGGGGGCGGAACCGGCCTGTCCATGCTGCTGAGGGGGATTAAAGATTATACCAGCAACATTACTGCCATAGTGTCAGTGGCAGACGACGGGGGAAGCTCAGGCCGGCTGCGGGGTGATCTGGGTATCCTGCCTCCGGGGGATATCCGCAACTGTATAGTTGCCCTGGCGGATAAAGAATCTCTTATGGAAGCCCTATTGCAATACCGGTTCACCACAGGTGAACTTAAGGGGCACAATCTGGGCAATTTTTTGTTGGCCGCTTTGAATGAAGTCGCCGGGGGTTTTCATCAAGCGGTGCAGGGCATGAGCAGGGTATTGGCCATCCGGGGGCAGGTGCTGCCGGCCACCCTGGAGGATGTAAAGTTGGGAGCGGAATATTCCGATGGCGCCGTGGTTTGGGGGGAATCCAGCATACCCAAGTACGGCAGGCGGATAAGTAGGGTTTTTCTAGATCCCGCGGACTGCTACCCACTTCCGGAGGCATTGAAGGCCATTCAGGAAGCGGATGCTGTTATACTTGGCCCCGGCAGCCTGTACACCAGCGTAATCCCCAATTTGATGGTGCAGGGTATGGCCGATGCCCTGGCCCGTACCCAGGCAATTAAAATATACGTGTGCAATATTATGACCCAATCAGGAGAGACAGACGGTTACACCGCCAGTGAACACCTGGGGGCAATAGTTTCCCACGCCGGGAAAATTGTGGACTATATGGTGGTGAACACGGAGGAAATTCCATCCTCCCTGAAAATCCGTTACAGCAAGGAAGGAGCCATTAGAGTCCGGCTGGACGCCAGGGAAATAGAAAAACTGGGGGCAAAGGCGGTTACCGGAGAATTTCTGGCCGGTGGAGACATGGCCAGGCACAATCCGAAAAAGCTTGCGGAAACCATTATTAATCTTACATTGGCCAATAAAAAACCCCTGGAAAGAATGAGCCTTTTATATGGTATGGGCAACGGCCAGGGAGAGTAAAAGAATGTCCCAAATATAATACAGGGAGTAATTAAATGGCTAAAAAGATAATTGCTTTACTGGTAATTATAACCCTGTCCCTTTTTTTGTTTTTTTACGCAGTAGCTTCCGCCAAAGACGGCCTGGCGGAGTCACTGGCCGATTACGGCTACACCGGTGATATTTCCCGGGGAGTTCCCATATTGATGTATCACAAGGTTAACCCCGCCCCATCAGTTGGAGGATACGGTCTTAGGATTACCCCCAGGTCTTTCGAGAGACAAATCAGGTTTCTGAAGAAAAAGGGCTTCCACTCCATATCCCTGATAGATTTGGAGGAGCACTTCAACAGCGGCATGGCTCTTCCGAAAAAACCGGTGGTAATAACCTTTGACGACGGTTACCTGGACAATTACACCTATGCCTTGCCCATTCTGAAAAAGTATGGAATGACCGCCACGGTTTTCGTGGTGGCCGATACCATCGGGGGAACCAACGATTTTGATTACAAGGCCGGACGCCAGCCCCTGAACCACATGGCCGGCTGGAAGGAACTTAAGGAAATGTCGTCCGGGGGTATAACCATAGGTTCCC
>CBEULQ010000218.1:0-5210 GCA_965543975.1 uncultured Desulfocucumis sp.
AAAGGGGAGTAGCTTTTACAACAAACGCCGTCATCACAGGACCGGATGTCCTCGGCTTTGTTGGCAACAACGTTGTTAGCAAGACCTTTACCATGCATTAACGTGCAGGTAAAGGTCTTTGTTTTTTTATAATTTTAAGGAGGATATTTGTGTCATGTCACCTTTTGAACTGTTTTCGGCGCTTTTTGCAATAATAGTAATCGACATCATACTTGGGGGCGACAATGCTGTGGTTATCGCCATGGCCAGCCGTTGCCTGCCTGAAGAGCAGAGAAAAAAGGCCATTCTATGGGGCACAGTGGGCGCTGTTGCGGCCAGAGCCTCCCTTACAGGCATTGCACTTTTCCTGCTGAAGATTCCCTATTTACAAATGGTGGGAGGACTTTTTCTGGTATGGATTGCGGTCAAACTCCTGACCGACCGCACGGAGATGGACCCTAACGTAAAGTCGGGCAAATCCCTTTTTGAGGCTATAAAAATAATAGTCGCGGCGGACCTGATAATGGGCGTTGACAATGTTATCGGAGTTGCGGGAGCGGCCCACGGCAACTTCATGCTGGTGGTGGCAGGACTGGCCATCAGCGTACCGATTATTGTCTGGGGTAGCACAATGATACTAAAGCTAATGGTTAAATTCCCAGCAATCATTTATATCGGTGCCGGGATACTAACCTGGACCGCCGGAAAAATGATCACAGAGGATAAGATGATTCATAACCTCTTGAAACCCTACAATAATCTGTATGAAATAATTATTCCCGCCGTTATTACAGTAATAGTTACACTGATAGGTATGAGAATCAACAGCAAGCCTGTGGAAAAGGCTGAAATGTAGCAACAAAAAGTAAGGGCAGTGCCGTGCGGCACTGCCTTTTTAGGCGGAATTAATAGTTATTTGCGAAGCAGTTCAAAATGTTAATCCTGCAGACTATCCAATATTGCCTGCCAGTTGCAATACTGCTCAATATTATCCAGTGTCAACCTCTTTCCTTCATTATCCTCCGGTTTTAATTTATGGGTTACCATGTGGAGCTTCTCCACCACGGTGTAGGTATCGTAGTGTACCAGAATAACCGGGACATTCTTTTCCTCGGCCCGGGCAAGAACCCTTACATCCGGATACAATCCACCGGTAAGAATGAGTACCGAAGTGCCGGTTTCCAGAGCGGCCAGGGCCAGGTCCGACCTGTCTCCCCCCAATATCACCGCTTTGTCCGTGGCCCGGCGCAAGAACCTGAGTGCGCTTTCCATGGTCATGGCGCCTATTACTATATCCTGAATCTGAAGGCTCATCCTGTTATGGCCTGCCAGTATCTCGCCGCCCAATTCCTGGTAGAATTCCTCTACGGTGGGAGCTGCAATGGCCTCCAGGCGTGGTATTACACCCAGCGAGCGGTAGCCCTTCTCCTCCAGTAACGGAACATACACTCCCTCGGTTTTGGCCAACACCGGTCTGGGCACGTTGTTAAACACATTGCCAGAAAGCGGAACGCCCTTTCTCGCTAGAAACTCATTGTAGAATATAGCCCGGTCCAAACATAAATCATTTTCAATTTTAATAACCACCAGGGCGGAAGCGTTCATTTCCATGGACAGGTTAACGTCGTCCAGTCCCCACGAGGCCATGACATAGGGAAATACCGCCCCGTCAATGACCACCATGTCAGCACCTTCGGATACACGCCGGTAAGAGGAAAGGATGTCCCCCAGCCTTTCCTGTTTGCGATTGGCGGATAAATAGGTAAGACCGGCTTTGGTGGGAACGATATCCTCCACCGGGGCTTCCATTTTCAGGGCTTCCTTCATCAGCAGGGCATCGCTGTCAGACTGATCGTCGTGTCTGGATGCAAATCCCACCGGCTTGAAATAAGCCACTTTCAGCCCCTGCTCCTTGAATTTGAGAGCCAACCCGAGGGCCATGACGGTTTTGCCGCTGCCGGGGGTTCCCATGATATAGAGATTCCTCATTTTGATTCACCTCACGAAATTGAAATGGTTATTTTTACGTCAAGGGCGCTTAACCCGCTGGGATAAACAAACACCGGGTTTACATCCAGTTCCGTGATCTCCGGAAAGTCCAGCGCCAGTCTAGCCACCCGGCCGACTGCATCAACCACGGCGTTTATGTCCTGGGGCTCGGATCCCCTGTATCCCCTCAGCAGGGTATAGGATTTTGTTTCCGCAATCATATTTTCAATTTCCTTACGAGTAAGCCCTCTGGCCAGCCTGAAAGCCACATCTTTTAGTAGATTGACGTAGATTCCTCCCAGTCCGCAGGCTATCATAGGGCCGAACTGTATGTCCTTGCTCATTCCAATGATAAGTTCCGTACCCCGGGGCATCATTTTGTTAACTTCAACCCCGTATACCACAGCCTGGGGCATAAACCTCTGCACACTCTCCATTATTTCCAAAAATCCCTGCCGCACTTCGTCCGGAGAGTTCAGGCCGACCTTTACCCCGCCTACATCTGTTTTATGCAATATTTTAGGCGAGGCCACCTTGAGCACAACGGGATAGCCTATTTTTTCGGCTTCCTCCACAGCCTCGGCCGGGGTGGTCGCCAGTGCCACCGGCGCCGCCGGTATCCCGTACGCCCTTGCCACTTCCGCCGCCTCGCTGCCCAGCAGAACCAGCCGGTTATCTTTAAGCACGTCGTAAAAAATGGCCTTTACCGCCTTTTTATCCACATCCTGATAGTTTAGTCCCGTTTCCTCATGCGAAGAATCTATATATTTGCGGTATTTGACCATATGACTTACGGACGATATAGCGGGCTCAGGAAAAGTATAGCAGGGAACGCCGTTTTCCGCCAGCAGGCTTACCCCTTCCTTCAGCCCATCGCCTCCCATGTATGATGCAAAGAAAGTTTTACCGGGATAAGTCTCCTTCATTTCAATCAAAGCCCTGCCTGTTTCTATGGGCTCTGTGGTGGCGGCATGGCAGAGCAACAGCATCACCACGTCAGTATTGGGATCGGCACAGACTTTTTCCAGTGCAAAGCTGTAGCGGTCCGCCCTGGCGTCTCCCAGCACGTCAACCGGGTTATAAATTCCTGATTCGGGAGGTAGCCCTCTCCTTAGTAATTCCAGGGTCTCCTTCTGAAAACGAGCCATTTTCAGCCCGTTAGACTCCACATTGTCGGTGGCGATAATTCCCGGCCCGCCGGAATTGGTAACAATGGCAACCTTGTCGCCCGCCGGCAGCGCACATTTAGAAAATGCCGTGGCTAGGTCGAAAAGTTCGGTCATGTTCTTTACCCTTATCACTCCGCATTGCCTGAATGCGGTTTCGTAGGCAATATCGCTTCCCGCCAGGGCTCCGGTATGTGAAGAAGCTGCCTGGGCGCCGGCCTGGCTGGTTCCTGACTTCAGGATTATTACGGGCTTTTTGCGGGTGGCCCTGCCGACCACCTCAATAAACCTTTCACCGTCCGCCACATCCTCAATGTAGCAGAGTATGACCTTGGTGTATGGATCCTCCGCCGCCTCTTCAATAAAGTCAATTTCTGACAAATCAGCCTTGTTCCCCAGGCTCACCACCTTGCTAAAGCCAAGCCCCACGGACCGGCTCCAGTCCAGTATGGCAACCAGCATGGCGCCGCTCTGGGAGAAAAAGGCTATGTTGCCCTTTATGGGAAACACCTTGGCAAAGGAAGTGTTAAGCTGCATGTGGGTATCCATCATCCCCAGGCAGTTGGGGCCAAGCATACGCATGCCGTACTCCCGGCAGATGGCCAGCAGCTGTTTTTCCATATCCAGCCCTTCCTTGCCCACCTCTTTGAAGCCGGCCGTTATTACCACCAGGTTTTTAACGCCTGCTATACCGCAGTCTTTGGCAACGTTGAGCACCCCGGCAGCCGGGACGGATATGACTGCCATCTCCACTTTTTCCGGAATATCTTTTATACCGGGAAAAGCCTTGAGGCCCAATATTTCCTGTTCTTTTGGATTCACCGGCAATATCTTGCCGGTATACCCAGATTCTATTACATTTTTTACTATGGCGTGGCCGATTTTTCCAGGAGAGTTGGAGGCACCCACGATGGCCACCGATTTAGGACTAAAAAAATTTGAAAGTACGCCCATCGGTTTCACCCCGCTTGTATTTACATGGAATAGATAATAATTTCACATTCCTTATGCTGATTATATATGTAGATTTTCGCAGAGTAAATAAAAAAGTGTATACTTAATGAAAAAAGTAATATTGCAAATATGCAGACTATTTAAGCCATTTCAAAATTAATAAAGGTTTAATTAATTGCAATTTAAAAGAATTAAGAAAATTCAGTCTCATGCTAAATTCTTAAAGTTAGCTTAAAATTAATTAACTTGTATTTAAAATTAAAGTTCACGGATTGTGAATCTTAACACATATAAAATTAAAAAACAACCGCCATGTTAAAATCTGCCGGTTGTTATCACCCGTATGCCGTCCCCGGATATAAGGAACAATAACTTTTAGCAATACCATTATAGAATTTGGGGTGAAATAATGCCATACAACATACTCGCCCGGGTGGAAAAGGATCTCTCGGTGGATCCCAGTTACATTGTCAGGTACCAGGTGTTTGATAATGACATTTTTCTGGGTGACGGGGTGGTGCAGTATCACCGGCTGGCTTGTGACAACGACATTAATATTCCGGACAACATCAGGACCAGGGACGGCGGCACGCTGCCTCCGGGATTAAAGGAACAGATAAAAGAAAAAATTAAAAAAACCGTTACTGAGGTTCTGCCGTGACTACCCTTGCCACCCTGGAATAGGGATGCCCCTTGGCGTCCATTTCCAGGGTGTTGAACCAGCCGAAGGGGGTTCGTATGACCTCATAGCCCCCTTCACGCAGAATATCCCTGACCGAGTCCATCACTTCAACCGCCGTTTCCGGGGCCGCCAAACTGGCAAAAAGGTGGGCAAAGGGGTGCAGCACGATAACCTTCGCCTTGAGGTTTTTAGCATTTTTGCCGATCTCCCCGGCAACCCTGCGGGCAACCAGAGCCGTATCCGTCTCATCGCCCTTTTCTACGCTGGACAAAACCAGCAGCGCTTCGCCCACGGTGGTTTCCTCCGGCTCCGGCGGCTCCACCAGCTTTGAACGCCCCTTTTCCGTAATCCTGCTACGGAAGCTGTTAACATGAATCATCAAAAATCTCATATTAGACCTCCTTTTCCCGCCTGCCCGGCGGAAGCGGCCACAGATTTTT
>CBEULQ010000219.1:0-5185 GCA_965543975.1 uncultured Desulfocucumis sp.
AAAAAGCCTGCAACGTATGCTGCAGGCTTTTTGGCGGTATAACTAAATACACCAATTTCGACTACTGAGTACAGCACCCTAATGATAACAATGGGAAGTACTAGTGATCATAAAGCCGTAGTCTATTGTGGCGTTTTTCCATTTCAGAAACCATGAGCCAAGAGTCGTGAAAATCCATTGGTTTAGAGAGGTGCGGTGAATGTACAAGCAAAATAAAAGGCAGTTATGGCTGGTATTGAGAATTATCATGCTATTACAATTAGCTGCAGCTGCCACTGCTACTGCGGCACAAGCCCAGGAAGATTGTCTCCAATGCCATGGGAATGAAGCTTCTAGACTTAATGATTCGGTGCACGGCATTTTAAGTTGTACAAATTGCCACACAAAGATAGTGGAGTATCCACATCCTGAAGAAGTCTCATTTGATAAAAAAGAGATCGTTGCAACCTGTGCGAACTGCCATGAAGGCCTGGTAACGGATAGTTATGCGAAGAGCTTCCATGGTAAAGCCGTTAACCTTGGCAGCCAAAGGTCGGCAACTTGCATAGACTGCCACGGCGCCCACGACATTTTGGGACCGGATAACTCCGATTCCAAAGTTGCCAAAGAAAACATACCGGAAACATGCGCCGGTTGTCATGACCAGGCATCACCCGGCTTTTCCGGGGGTACGGAACATTTCAAGTTCGCGGCTACCGGTGCAGGAGCGCCTATGTACTTTACAGCCAAGTTTTTTGTCTGGCTGACCATTATAACCATCGTAGCTCTGGTTATCCATATGGAACTGCAACTTTACCATAACCTGCGTAAAATTCTGCGGGAAAGGAGGAAATAAACCTTGGCAAAAAAGATTGTCTTTCAACGTTTTAATCTCCATCATCGTATCCAGCATATCGGGCTGTTTACCAGTTTTATCGTTTTAACAATTACGGGGTTGCCCATTAAGTTTGATCAAAGTGGCATTTCCCATGGAATCGTCTCGTTGTTCGGCGGTTTCGATAACATGTTTGCGGTTCATTTGGCAGCGGCAGTAGTTATGCTGTCGGTAAGCGTTTATCACTTGCTCTACCTGGCGATATATCCCTTGTTAACCAAAAAAATATCCCTGGCAGCATTGCCAAGGGGCAAAGATTTTGTCGATGTAATTCACGACGTACAGTTTTTATTGGGACTAAGAAAAAATCCACCCAAATTTGATCGTTACTCGTATAAAGAAAAATTTGACTACTGGGCCGTATTCTGGGGCATAGCGATTATGGGCGGGTCAGGCTTAATGTTGTGGTTTCCGCAGATCGCTGCCCAGTATGTGCCGCGGTGGGTCATTGATTCGGCAAAATATGCCCACACTGATGAAGCCATATTGGCCATCAGCGCTATTTTCATTTGGCACTTTTTTAACGTCCACTTCAGCCCCAAGTTCTTCCCGATGAATTATCTTTGGTACACAGGTACATTAACTCGAAAAGAAATGGAAGAGGATCATCCGCTGGAGTTGGAAAGACTTGATTCTGAAAGCGAAACATCCGGCTAGGAAAAGGAAGGAGGACGAACATGTCAAAAGATTACAAACACAGAAAAAATCTACCACTGACCATATTTCAGATGATATTTTATGCAGTATTGCTTGTGGTAGTTCTCGTCTGGGGATCCAAGTAAACTTAAAGAGTAATTCACTGGTTTAAACATCTTCAGCACTGGCGTGCCGGCAGTAAGGCTACCCTCCTAATCCATAAAATACTTCATGCTACTCTTCTTTAATTCTGCCAAACTATACAGTAATCGGTAAGTACTTGCCCCTGAAATTTCGGCCAATCTTTCCGCGATTTTCTGACATTCTTCCCGATTGTGCCCGTGTACCATGGTATAAAAATTATAGGGCCAGTGGGGTAAGGTTGCCCTTTGATAACAGTGAGTCACTTCGGGTAACTGTGCCATCCGGTTACCCGTATCTACAATCCGGTCTTCTGGTATTTGCCAGACAATCATTGCATTGGCGGTAAAACCTACATGCCGGTGACGTAAAGCGGCTCCAATCCGCCTCATGATACCGGCCCGCTGGATGCCATGCATCCGGGCTAAAAACTCGTCTTCGGTAATACCAACCCTCTGGGCTAATACTTGAAAAGGCCTGCTTACCAGTGGCAGTCCGTTCTGCAATTCCTTGATAATTTGCTTATCCAGTTCGCTTAAATCCATTTTTACCCTCACAGAACTTTTTTTCTCCAGCTGTTTCAACATCAAAATTTACCATCACCTTAAAGAACCTTTGGGACGGAAGATTTATAATATCCTGAATTCCGGTCTTTTCCTCTATTTCTTTTAATATTTTTTCTACTTTTTCCGTAGACTGTGCCAGAATTGTAAACCACATATTATATTCGTGGTTACGCAGGTAATTATGGGTTATGCCAATGTAACTGTTTATAACGGCGGCTACTTCCTCAATTCTATCTTGAGGCACTCTGATGGCACAAAGGGTTCCACTATATCCAAGCTTGCGGGAGTCAAAAACTCCCCCCAACCGGCGGATAATATCCTGCTGCACTAGCCTTTCCAGGCGGTTTAAAACCTCCTGCTCGGTGATACCCAGTTTTTCTCCCAAAACCCGGTAGGGTTCCGGGCAAATGGGAAAATCAGTTTGAACCAAGTTTAGTAGTCGTCTGTCAATATGATCCAGCTGCATCTAATACCCCTTTCTGCCATGGTACAAGCACCAAGGTTCTTCGGCCATATAATCCCCGTGGTAGTAATGCGCCCTTGCCCGGCACCCGCCGCAAACTTTACGATAACCACAGGTTCCGCACCCACCTTTATATGCAAGGGTTCTTAATTCTTGAAGAACAGGGTTGTTGCGCCAGATATCCACAAAGGAGGTATCCCGGACATTCCCCAGTGGAATACTCAGATATGCACATGGCTGAACATCTCCTTTGGGGCTTATGATACAATAGGCTGTGCCGGCCAGACACCCTCTCTGGAACCGGGTATCCACTCCCATTTGTTTCGCAATACGTATAAATTGTGGTGCACAGGTAGGTTTTAGCTCAATGTCCACCTGTTTTTGTTTTTCCATAATCCTCTGCAGAATTTGCTCGTATTGCTCCGCCCTCAGGGATTCCTGCTCTATATTTGCCGCCCTGCCGGTGGGTACTAAAAAGAAGAAGTGATGGGCTACAGCCCCTTCCCTTACCGCCAGGTCCGTTAACTTTTCCGCTTCATCTTGATTCCAGTCCATGATAGTAGTGTGAATTTGAAAGGGCAGCCCGGCTTCACGGCAATTGCGCATGCCCACAAGGGCAGCCTGCCAGCAGCCCTCCCCGGCTCTAAATTGATCGTGCTTTGCCGGGTCTACACTGTCCAGGCTGATGCCAATGCCGGCAGCGCCGCACTCCTTCAAGCGCCTGGCTACCTTCGGAGTTATCAAGGTTCCGTTGGTCCCCAAAACCGGTCTCAACCCCCGGGACCTGGCATGGGCCACCAGTTCGTAGATATCAGGTCGCATCAATGGCTCCCCACCGCTGAAAATCATTATTTTAAAACCGGCTTTGGCAATTTGATCAAGCAAAAGCTTACCTTCTTCGGTATTAAGTTCTTCCTCTGCTTTAATTCCTGAATCCCGGTAACAGTGGGCACAATACAAGTTACAAGCATTGGTGGTGTTCCAGGAAATAATCATTTTACACGCCCTCCCTAAGCCACCGGGCCACTTAACAACTAACCCCGATCTCTTCATCAGTTAAGTAACAAGCGGGATCTTCCGCCCAGAAGTCCCCGTGTACTGCTTCGGCTCTGGCTCGGAAGTTTCCATTACACAGGTAAATCCACCGGCAACGGGCGCAGCGTCCTTTAAGCAGCGGTTTGCGATCCTTCAGGCCGGCCAGAACGGGGTGACTGAGGTCCGTCCATATCTCGCCAAACTTTCTTTCTAAAACATTACCGAAACAATAGTTTCGGGTAAATTGATCGGCATGAACATTGCCTTCCCAGTCCAATTCTCCAATGGCAATACCGGTACGGTTGCCGCCGTTGCGTGACAACAGTTCCAGCACCTGTTCAGCAAGCCGGGGATTTTCCTTTAACATTTTCAGGTAAATATATATTCCGTCGGCATGGTTATCAACCGTCAAGATTTCCTTTTCCAAACCCCTGCGGTGAAATTCCATGGTTCGCTCTATAATTAAATCCAGTGCAGCCCGGGATTCTTCCAGGGAAATATCTTCTTTAATCATTTCGCTTCCCCGACCGCAATACACAAGGTGGTAAAAACATACCCTGGGAATATTCTCTTCCTCAATTAAATCAAAAATCCGGTTAAGTTCCTGGTGGTTATGCCGGTTAATGGTAAACCTCAGGCCAACTTTCTGGCCCACCGCCAGGCAATTCCGGATACCGGCCAGCGCGTCTTCAAAGGCCCCTTTCCTACCCCGGAACCGGTCATTGACCTCTCCCATACCATCCAGGCTGATACCTACATAACCCACTCCAATTTCTTTAATCCTCTGGGCCACCGCTGGAGTTATTAAAGTCCCGTTAGTGGATATGGTTGTTCTGATGCCTTTGTCTCTGGCATAGGTAGCCAATTCGAAAAAGTCCTTTCTAATCAGGGGCTCTCCTCCGGAAAACAACAAAACCGGCACCTTAAATTCAGACAGGTCATCTATAAACTGCCTGGCCTCCGCGGTACTGAGTTCCTTATATTGCCTGCCATCTGATTCAGAATAGCAGTGCTTGCACTTGAGATTACAGGTCCGTGTTGAGTTCCAAACCACCACCGGCCCGTGACCGGTCACCGCGCCATGGATCTGCCCTCTGGAACCATGGGCATAGCGGAGGGAATCGCCATAATTATCGGTGTTGCATAATAATTTGCTTATACTTATCATAAATCTCGCTCTTTTCAATAAATTTTAATCCGGCCGGGAGAATAAATCTGCCCGGTCGGCGGAGATTTGGGGGTTTTGTTAAACATAACTATGCAAACCTGATAGAAGAAGGTTGACCCCGAAATACGTAAAGAGAACCGCCAGGAATCCGACGACTGACATCCACGCTGCACGGTAGCCCTTCCAGCCATAGGTATACCGGGCATGGAGATAGACGGCGTAAATGATCCACGTGATGAGCGCCCAAACCTCCTTCGGGTCCCAGCTCCAGTAAGCCCCCCAGGCACGCTCGGCCCATATGG
>CBEULQ010000220.1:0-5178 GCA_965543975.1 uncultured Desulfocucumis sp.
AGACTCATTCAGAGCTTCCCCCGCAATGCGGTAATATGGCGATAGTATTCTCGTTTTCGTGTGGTCGCTCCTGCCTGATGTGCCGGACGCACACAAAAATGGAAAAAACCGCGTATGCGGTTTCTTCCCCTGGTTTGAAGGTCTTGCGCAGCGCTACTCAGTCTTAAGGTTGGGCCGCAGCATATCCAAAATGCCCAGTACGATCCAGGCCAGCCCGAACCCCAGAATGCCGGTACCGAGTGTTCCTCCGACTACAAGCCAGCCAAGCAGAGCTACAATTACTCCGATACCTAAAATGATCCAACTGGTGGTCACACGATCCATTGTGATACCTCCCCTGTAGAGAATTAATACTATGAGTAGACTGTCCAAATCACCGCGCTTCCATTCAAGCCTCGATTGATCGATCGTATGGCAGGACAAACGTTCCCGGCAACGAATAGAGTATTGTAATATGGAAACGGCACCTTATAAGGGAGTGAACAACTTCAAGGTCGTACTCTGTGATCTGGACGGTACTCTCCTGCCGATGGAAATGAACCGTTTTCTGCAGGCGTATCTCGGCCGGCTTTCACTTCGTTTTGCCTCATCGATTGATCCCAAGCACTTTGTACAGGTGCTCCTGGCTGCAACCGGTGCCATGATTGAAAACACCGACCCTACAAAGACAAACGAAGATGTATTCATAGAGTCTTTTTTTGGTAAACTCGGAGTTAAACCCGACCGCATGATGCGGGAGTTTGAACACTTCTACGAAAATGATTTCCCGGACCTGCGCAGGTTCACCAAGCCGACGCCCTTAGCCAGGCAGGTCTTGAATGCCGCCATTGCGCGGGGTTGTGATTTGGTGCTGGCCACCAACCCAATATTCCCGAATGTAGCCATTCGGGAGCGCATGCGCTGGGCCGGGATCGATGATCTTACCTTTGCGTTTATTACCGATTATGAAAGTATGCACTTTTGCAAGCCGAAGCTGCAGTACTATGAAGAGATTCTGCACCGTATAGGAGCTGCTCCGAAGGACTGTCTCATGGTGGGCAACGACTTGGCTAAAGATATGGTTGCCGCACAATTGGGCATGTCCACCTTTCTCGTGGAGGACTGCCTGATCGAAAACAATGGTGACCCGACAAACGCTCATCACCGCGGAAAACTTGAGGACCTGCTTCAGTTCTTGCAGAGAAGCTGAATAGATTGAATGGAAGGAAATGTAATGAAAGCACAGCTGAAAGAGGCTCTACTGTCCGCTCGTGACAGCGGGTCGGCCAAGACCCAAGTATCACACAAGGGTTCTGTTATCAACGTCAGCATCGCATCCGTAGCAGAAGCGATTACCGTGGAAATGCATGCCCCGGAAGAGCATCACTGCGAGGACGTGGTTCTGGAGATCCTGAGCATTTTGGGACATCCCCCCGATGCGGTCTACAATATACACCAAGTGGAGACAAAAGCGAAAATACTGGGGGCCGTGTGGGCACATCCGGAAAAAGATTTTGAGGACGAGCTTCGGTCGGTGGTACCAAAGATACTTGCGCCTGAACACCGCATTCTAATGGTCAGCGACAGGCTGTACCGCTACCTCGTGCCGAATCATCCTGATAACTGGAATCAGGCTCAGATTCAGGCGTGGCAAGACTTCTGGAATTTGAGACTGAGAGACGCCACATTCAGAGAATGGATCCTGCAGTACACCGATCCGAAGGTTTGGGACTACTTTCAGGTGATAGGAAAAAGTGTAAACCAGGATATCATCGGGAAGCACACCGCACTCGGCGGTTTATCTCCGGCGTTAAAGGACAGGATGGAAAACCTCTTCTTATCAGCCGCAGTTACCGGTTTCCATCTTTGCTACCTGCATCGCCGCCGGCATAACCTTTCCCTGGTTTCTACCGTAGGGAATGTCGATCCCGGACAGATGACGGAACGTGTTCTCGCCCGGCTCTCGTGGGAAAACGTGCCCGAAGGATTTGCCGAAGTGGTCAATGAAATCAATATCACCGACATCAGGGAGTCCGGCGAACTATTTGCCCAGGCTGTAACCATGCCCCCCGAGGTCCTGAATACGATGTTATCCCAGATGAACAAGTGCAGCGTATTGGGCTTCATAACAGGGGAATCGGTCCAGGGTGCGACAAACCTGAATTAGTACAAAAGAATAGGCCAAATTGTACGCTCACCGCGGCTGCGCAATGGTGTCGCTGATGTGCTGTCTGATCTTCGCAAACTGTTCAGGCGTAACGTTTCTGCGTATCGCGCTGACGGCCTCTTGGTACCGCACGAGATTATCTGTGAGTACAAAATCGAGTCCATAAATCACGTGCTTAAGCAGTTCGATGATCCGCCCCGCAAACTCCTGGTCGATTGCTGACGGTGAAAGAAAACCTGTCTTTTGGTCGAAGTCCACGTAAAAGGCTTTCTGTTTCCAACGGTGCAGATTGACGATTTCTTCAGGGCTTGCAATCCAAGGTTCCAGAGCCAGCAGACGTCTGTGGAATCCTTGGACGATCCCGTGAAGCTCGGTTTTCCACTTTTCATCGACTACTAACCGCTCGTCCAACCCCGCGAACTGTGTAAGCAAAAGAGGGTATGAGTGCAGTGCCCACAACTTGGCGTGATGCTGTTTTCGAATTGAGCCAAAGCTTGTTCGGTGCGTATTCTCGGTAAGCGAAAAAGCCAGACAGTTGATATAAATGAGTTTACCCACTTCTTCAAGACCCAGGATACCCAAAGCAAGAGAACGAGCATGCTTGTTGTGCGCGTAGAGTATTTCTGCTTCACAGGCCAAATCACGCGCATTGTCGCGGCACACCTTAATCCCTCTGATAATTTCACGTTCGTCAAAAAACAAGATGCCACCCCTCCATCTTATATTCTAGATCCTTTTGGGCTCTTGGGCCAATCCAAATCAAACTCCAAACTCAGGTACCTTAACGAAATTAAGGGCTGTATACACATATACAGCCCAAATATAACACTGCCATCAGCGACTCAGTATCTGAATATGGCTGCGGCCCCCGTTGTGGTGGGCATTCTTTCCTTGGGAAGAACAACCACTTCACCTTTACTGTTATAAACCATTTCGGCTATATCGTCTAAGACATCATCATATTCCGGATCATCCAGATTTCCTTCAATTAGCTTCCCGTTTTGTAAGTCTATCTTTCCTGGAATTATTCGATCTGATTCAATCATAACAGTAGCCACCCTATTCTCCCAAGCTGCTCTGACAATTTGCACCACGTCATCAGAAGCTAAGAACTCAGCCCTTGCAGCTTCAAAACCCTCGACCAGCCTTTTCGTCCGTTCCAGATATAGGGATTCTATCTTCGCCCATACAGTGTCTTTAAGCTCCTGAACCGTCAAAGCATTAAATGCGACTTTGAGGCCGTCCTTCATCAGAAGAGGATTGCGGCTGATCTTTTGAAAAAGTGAAAAATGCTCAGGCAAAGATACAAGGATCAGGGGCAAACCGGAAGGCCTTGAATAGTTTTCGCAAACGAATTGGTCAACATATCTAAAAAAGCGCTCCGTGTACTTATCTATTTCCTCCTTTCTGCCACCATGGCCGTGAAAGGCGCCACGCCCGACCGGCCCCGCGTAAGACCCAAAAGTTACATATTTCTCCGGATAATCCGTTCCTAACACATCCTCAGCAGTACGCGGTGTTCCCGGGTCCAGCTCAATCTCCTCAAATCCATACCTGTTTCCTTCATAGAGGGTAAACTCACCCCGATTCAGCCCCAAGAGCTGATACCGGTCCGCGGACTGAAATACCCTAATCAACGGTTTGATATGAAAACTGTCCGCAACAACGGCTAATTCCTTTACCGGTCTATGAAGCTTTAGCACTACACCACGATTTCTTGTTGCCAACACAGCCAATCCATCAAGGGTGTGGTTCCAGAACGACTGATCCTGAGCTAAAACTTTGAAAGGTTTTAATATCTCCTCCCGCACCCTCCTGGAATAACTCTGTTCAAGCGAATCCTCTATTCTCCTGACCAGATTCTTATACCGTATGATATCCTGTTTATTATCCGGCCTATGTCGATGTGTCGGTTGATATAGTGAAATAAATGGGGGATCCGTTTCCTTCAGAATCTCACTGGAAAAGTTATTAATGATTCTAAAGCGCATTCAATTCACTCCCTTCATATAAAACAGTTGTTTCTCTATCATACCACTATTCCATAAACATGTCCTAGAGTCAGGATTTCCCAGGCCGGGTTAAAACCTGCGATTTTTCGGGATTCCCGTAGTTCGGCCGTCCAATTTGCCAAATAAAATGGACTTTCGCTCATTTCCAAACAAAAACCCCCTGGCTCATTCTTGAACCAGGGGGTCCTTGTGTAAATTATTCCGGCAGCGACCTACTCTCCCGGGATGTCCCAGTACCATCGGCGCTGGAGGGCTTAACTGCCGTGTTCGGGATGGGAACGGGTGTTTCCCCTCCGCTATAGCCACCGGAAACTTGAGATGTGGGAGGTGGGATGTTAGAGGTGAGAACACCTCTCCCCAGCTCACTCATCTATTTTTCAATCTTAGTGGAATTCGCCTTGGCGAATTCCCTCCACCGCCTCCAACCTCTCACTTCTCACCTCACACCTCAGTCAGGTGTCATCATTGGGTTAAGACGGCCAAACACAACAAGTGTGTCAATAATGTACTAGTCCTTGATAAACCGCATAGCGTAGGTACCCTGGTCAAGCCCTCGACCGATTAGTACCGGTCAGCTAAACCGATTGCTCGGCTTACACCTCCGGCCTATCTACCTGGTCGTCTACCAGGGGTCTTACCCGGTTAACCCGGTGGGAAACCTAATCTTGAGGTGGGTTTCGCGCTTAGATGCTTTCAGCGCTTATCCCGGCCACACATAGCTACCCAGCTGTACCTCTGGCGAGATAACTGGTACACCAGCGGTGTGTCCATCCCGGTCCTCTCGTACTAGGGACAGATCCTCGCAAGTTTCCTGCGCCTGCAGCGGATAGGGACCGAACTGTCTCACGACGTTCTGAACCCAGCTCACGTACCGCTTTAATGGGCGAACAGCCCAACCCTTGGAACCTGCTCCAGCTCCAGGATGCGATGAGCCGACATCGAGGTGCCAAACCTCCCCGTCGATATGGACTCTTGGGGGAGATAAGCCTGTTATCCCCGGGGTAGCTTTTATCCGTTGAG
>CBEULQ010000221.1:0-5168 GCA_965543975.1 uncultured Desulfocucumis sp.
AGCCGCCGGTTTTTTGTTAACAGCGGCATTTTATTTGGGACAGGGGGACTGGTCCCTTGTCCCGGTTAGGGACAAGGGACCTGTCCCCCTGTCCCATTGAGGCTGTTTATCGCTGGGGTTTTGTCCTTTTCCGCCAGTATGCCGTAAAGGTAAATTGAGAAAAGTGAGCGTACGGTTTCCTCCGGGGTAAGGTTGTTTTCAATTATGAAAGCGGGATTAGCCACCGCCCTGATACCGGCCAAAAGGGCGGTGGTAAATATTTTGGGATTGATATTTTGGTTAAAATGGTTGTGGTTATTAGTTATTATGGTTTCAAAGACATGCTGTACATTGCGGGTGCGAAACTCTTCCAGCCTCTCCCATAGGTGGGGGTAATGTTTTTGCAGATCGTAAAGCATAGGGGGCTGCACTATTCTAACGTTTTGAGCTATTCCGATGACAACGTTAATTATTTTCTCCACTGGATTGTCGGAGCTATCTAGAGACTTAAATATAATCTGCCGGATATCGTTCATGAACTCTTCAAAAACCGACTCTATTATTTCATCTTTGCTTTTGAAATAGCGGTATATGGTTCTTTTGCTTATTCCGGTGTGAGAGGCCAATTCATCTACGGTTACACCGGAAAATCCCCTAAACATTGCCAATTCCCTGAAGGCGGTAATAATCCTTTGCCTATAGTCCATAACTACACCATCTTTCTATGAGGCCGTTGAAAAACTGCACTTGGCTTTGTCAGGCTATTTTCTTCTTGAATTTTGCAATACTTAAAGCCAGCAGTACCACCGAAAAGGTTAACAGCGCCATGACTTGGGGTATCAGGTAGCCGAATCCGATGCCCTTTAAAACAATGCCCCGGATGATTGTCAGGTAGAATGTTAGGGGGATAACGTTCCCGATATACTGGACTATCACCGGCATGGCTTCCCTGGGAAACATGAAGCCTGAAAGAAGTATACTGGGCAGCAGCACGAAAAAGGACATCTGAAAGGCCTGCATCTGGTTTTTGGCGATGTTTGAAATCAGTATGCCAATTCCCAGGGAGGCCGTGATGAAAAATAGGGTAAGCAGGTACAATTCAAGCAGGCTTCCCCGGATGGGTACCTTAAATACAATGGTTCCCACCAGCAGGGCAACGGTGATCTGAACGTAACCCAGGGAGATATAGGGAATAATCTTCCCGATCATAAGCTCGAAAGACCTCACCGGGGTTACAATAAGCTGTTCCAGGGTGCCCCTTTCCCTTTCCCGCACTATGGCCATGGAAGTCATCATTACCATGGTCATAGTGACAATTATGCCCAGAATGGCGGGCACCATGTAGTATGCTGTGATGCCGTCCGGGTTGTACCAGGGGCGAACCCTGATATCATAAGGCATATTTTGGATATGGGCTTTTTGGGCTATAATTTTCTGTGATTTTAAAAGCCCGATGGAGTTGGCTGTGGCTATGGCGGAGGAGGAAACCATGCTGTCGCTGGCGTCCACCAGCACCTGAAGCGGGGCCGTGTCGCCCCTTTTTAAATTTTCCTCAAAGTCCGGGGGGAAAATAATCCCGGCCTTAACTTTTCCGCTATCGATCATTTCAGTTACTTCTTCATAGTTTCCGGCCGTATAAGTAATATCAAAATAGCCCGAGGCGCTTAAGGCGTCCAGCATATCCCTGCTGGACCAGGTCAGGGACTGGTCGAAAACCACCGTGGGGATGTGTTTTACCTCTGTCTGGATGGCAAAGCCGAAAAGCAGGAGTTGCACCAGGGGCAGCATGAAAACCATTCCCAGGGTGAGCCGGTCCCTTTTCATCTGCAAAAATTCCTTTTTCAAAACCGCCAGTATTCTGCTCATTCACGACACCTGCTTTCTATTCAGCCTGGCCAGGGAAACAAAAACATCTTCCAGAGAGGGCGTTATTTTTTTGCTTTTACCGCCGGTATGGCGATCAAGCTCCATCATGTGCGCTTCCGACTCCAGCAGCACGTGAAGCAGAGGCCCGTGGATGGAACATTCCTTCACGTAGGGCAGCTTTTCAATATCGACTATTTTTTCCATAGCCCCGGCGACCTCCAGTTCAACCATGCAGCCTATAATAACATTGTTTTTAAGATTGTCCGGTGTATCGTTGGCGATGAGGGTGCCGTTTGAAATAAAGGCTATGTTGCGGCATCTTTCAGCTTCGTCCATAAAATGTGTGGTAACCATGATTGTGGTTCCTCCGGCAGCCAGTTCCTTGATTATTTTGAAAAACATGCGCCTGCTGGTGGGGCTGATGCCGCTGGTGGGCTCATCCAAAAAGAGTATGGATGGTCTGGACATTATGGCGCAGCCCAGGGCCAGCCGCTGCTTCCAGCCGCCGCTTAAGTTGGCGGCTAGCATATTTTCCCTGCCTGTTAAATGGGCCATGCGGATCATTTCTTCTATCCTTTTTTTTCTTTCGGAGTAGGGAATGCTGTAAAGCCCTGCGTAAAACTCCAGGTTTTCATGAACAGTCAGGTCGTCGTAAAGGCTGAATTTTTGCGACATGTAACCTATTTTTTGTTTAATCTTTTCCGGTTCCCGGGATAGATCGTATCCCAGAACAGTGCCCTCTCCGGAGGTAGGCTCAAGTATTCCGCAGAGCATTCTTATGGTGGTGGATTTACCTGAGCCGTTGGGGCCAAGGAATCCAAATATTTCGCCGCTCCGGATGTTGATGCTCAAATTGTTTACTGCGGTAAAGGAGCCGAATTTTCTGGTAAGCTCCCTGGTGGTAACCACGTATTCCATTATGCCACCTCTTTTTCCGTGAGGGAGACAAATATATCCTCCATTGAGGGCGGAATCTCATTCATTAGCTCCAGATTGATGCCTTTTCCTGCTATTGCCCCTGCAATAGCCCTGCGGGCATTTTCCGGGTTATGCACTGCCACGTGGTATTTGTCTCCGTAGAATCCAGCCTCCACAACCTCCTCCAGGCTGTTGAGGAAGTCCAAATCTTCACGGTCGGCCTTTATTTCCAGTATTTTGTATGGAAAATTGTTTTTAAGATTGACGGGGGTGTCCACGGCAACCACTTTTCCACGGTCCATAAAGGCAACTCTGTGGCAAAGTTCCGCTTCATCCATGTATGGGGTTGAAACGACAACCGTTATTCCGTCGCTATTCAGTTGGTAAAGTATTCTCCAGAATTCTTTGCGGGATTCCGGATCAACCCCGTAGGTGGGTTCATCCAGGAGAAGCATTTCCGGCTTGGAAAGCAGAGCGCAGGTGAGAGCCAGTTTCTGTTTCATGCCCCCGGACAGATTGTCCGCAAAACGGCCTTTGAAATTAATAAGATCGGTTATTTCCAGTATTTCATCCGCCCGCCGTCTTATGGTTTTGCGGTCAAGTTCATATAGAGACCCGAAAAAATCTATATTTTCCATCACCGTAAGGTCTCCGTAGAGACTGAATTTCTGGGGCATATAGCCGAATACAGGGCTTTGTTGTCCGTGTTCTCCGTGGCCGATGTCTACCCTTCCCCGGGTTGGGGTCATAATGCCGCACATCATTCTTATCAGGGTTGTTTTACCCGCTCCGTCGGGACCCACCAGTCCGTATATTTCTTCCCCTTCTACCTTAATAGAGACTTCATCTACAGCAACGATATCGCCAAATTGTTTGTATAGTCCCTCCGTTGCAATCATTTCATCACCTCCGGGCCAGTACCACATCGGCCGGCATGCCGGGTTTTAGGATGCCATCTTCATTGTCAATCTTTATTTTTACAGCGAATACGATGTTGGTTCGCTCCTTTTTGGTTTGAATGGTCTTGGGTGTAAATTCTCCCTGGTTGGCTATTTCCTCAATTACGCCCTTGAACTCCCTGGTAGTTCCGCTTACCGTAAAGGTCACTTCCTGCCCCAGTTTGATCCTGGGCAAATCGTCGGTGGGGATGTATACCTTTATCCACATATCGTTTAAATCCGCCAGGGTTGCCACCGACGCGCCGGCCTGAACAAATTCACCTGCGTTAATATTTTTACTGAGTACCGTTCCGTCAATTGGGCTAACAATTTTGGTGTCCTCCAGCAGTGCCTCTGAGGCTTTGAGCACTGCCCGGCTGCGCCCCAGTTCGGCCTTGGCCGCCCTGATCTGGTCCGGCCTGTTTCCGGATTTTATAAGTCTTAATTTGGATTCTGCGGAGTCCAGGAGGTTTTTCTGCTGTTTGAATGATAGTTCGGCCTTTTCGTACTCAGCCTGGGAAACCGCTTCCTGTCCGTATAGTTCGGATATTCTTGCAAAGTCCTTTTGTGCTTTTTCGTAGTTGGTCCGGGCGGTGTTGACGCCTATTTCGGCGTCCTTAATTTCCTGCTCCCTGGCGCCGGAAGTGAGATCGGCCAGTAATGCTTCGGCTTTGGTGACTCCCAGTGCGTCTCTTTCTTTCTGGGCTATAAGGTCGTTGCGCTGCAGTACGGCCACCAGTTGATTCTTCTTAACCAGGTCTCCGCTGTCAATAGATATGTTCCGGAGCGTTCCTGCCAATTTGGCGCTTAATTCCACCTGCTCGGCTTCGATGGTCCCGGAGGCATCCAGGGAGTCCGGCCGGCTGGGCCTATATTCCCGGTAACCCCAGTAAGAGCCTGCGGCAAGCAATGATACTATAAGTATTGTGACAATTTTTTTGCTCATATTAATGTCCTCCCGATAACTTAATACTCACTGATTAATCAGGTAAACTAAATAAACCTAAATAGTTTACTTGAACGCATAATAACACTTCTATGAGCGGCTGGCAATACTTATTTTGATTTCTCAACAAAACATAAACGTAGAATATATAAAGTAGAAGGAATGTCCCTAAAAAAGCAGGGAAAAGGGCGGGCAGCATGAAATATAATCATATAAACTTCTGGAGGGAAGGTGCGGCATTGGGAGAACTGGTGTATCTTAACGGCTGGATAGGCCCCTTTGAAGAGGCCTTTGTTTCGGTGAATGACCGGGGCTACAACTTCGGCGATGGGGTTTACGAGGTAATAAGGGTTTACGACGGAGTAATGTTTGCTTTAAATGATCATTTGAGACGTCTGGAATCCAGCGCTGCAGCAGTGGAAATAGATTTGCCATGGGATATGCGCCAACTTGGCGACATTTCCAGGGATGTTTTGCGTAAAAGCGGAATCGGGGAAGCAATGGTATATATACAGATAACC
>CBEULQ010000222.1:0-5162 GCA_965543975.1 uncultured Desulfocucumis sp.
CCCCTTTCCTTAATTGCCTGTTTATCCCCGACCTTCGAGGACGGGGTCTTACAGGATGTTAGCGAGATAATAAATATTCTTGCCGTTAAATACAATAATATCCTGGTACAGCCAGTGTTATTGAAATACAATCACTTTAGCGATAATATTTTATATTTGTTTAATTAATGAATGATCATTCAACAAATCAACAAGGTGATTTATATTTTGAATAATGATAACTTAAAGATACTAATCGTAAGATCCTTAGAAGTTCCCTTGCCAAAACCGGGGATTGTGTAAAAAGTATCCTGTTCCCTTCCCGGGCAATGTATTTTACACGACCGTTTACCCCCGGAAGTTGGCTAATAGAAAAGAGATTGCTCAGGACAAAATTTTTTCCAGATACTTACTAACCGGCTTAAAAACAGCCTCGATACCTTTCGTAGGGTTGGGCAGAGGCAGATTCAGCACCTGCCCGTAGCTGTAGATCATGCCTATGACGAGCAGCACACCGAAGACCGCCAGTTCCCTCCACATCTTCTGCCTTATCAACCCGGGCGCCTCATAAGCAATAATTGCAATAAATATCAGGCTGATCAAAAAAATCACCACTACCCCCCCTAAAATCTAACCTATCGCAACCTCTTCCGGAAGTAATTCCCGGCCGCAACCGCAACCAGGAGGGCTGCCGGCAGAAGCATCCCCAGACCTATGCTGATATAGGCATAACCACTCATCAAAAAATCTCTGACCATTAAAATATCAGAAAAAAGAATGGTGGAAAGAATTATTATGGTTATTCCCACCGGTATCACAAGCTTGCGGTGGTCAGCCAGTCCCACTAACCGGGTAGCGCTTATAACCGAAACATAATAATAAAGCGACACCCTGCCAAAACTGCCGAATAACCACAAAAGCACCGCTATCGCCTGAACTTTTAAAGTATAATTTTCAATTGCCATGGACTGGATCTGACTGAAAGTGGGGTAAACCAGTTCGGCCGCGATTTTATCTCCAAACATGGTAACCGGGCCGGTTAACGGCCCTATAAACAAAAGGGTAATTATCAGTACAGCCCCTGTATTGTTTTTCCAAAAAGAAACCGGCTGTTTGACCACCGGTTGAATCATGCCGATAACCACCATCTCCCCCAGCAAGCCTAAGAGCGGAATACTCCCCCGTAAAACCGGGCCTATACCCTCTTCCATTAATGGCAGCAGCTTTTGATAGTCCTTGGCAGGAAAACTAAGTCCCGAAGCCATTATTCCGGCAATAATAAGCACCGGCAACAGCAGTTCATTAACCCGCGCAAAACCCTCCAATCCCGTTAACACAGCGAAGGCGCAGATTACCACAAAGACGGCGCCAATAACCACAGGGGGGGTCGCAGGCATAAAGGCTGTGGTCATAAAATCCATCAGCCCCCGCAGGGTAATGGCCGGCACCAGGAGAAAGTACCCTGCATACGCCAGGCCGGTCACCTTTCCCAGGGTATTCCCCAATAGGGCGCTATACATATCCAATAACGGCCGCCCGGGCATAATACGGCCCAATCCGGCCAGAACCAGAGCCAGGACCAGAGCGGGAACCAGAACCACCGGAATACAAAGCCATCCATCCCGCCCTGCTATACTAAAAACTATGGGCGTTATATATAAGTGACCCATAACGGTAACTGAACCCACCATCAACAGGAGCAATTGACGTCCGGAAATCAGAGAACACCCCACCTAATCAGCGCTGCATCGGCTCCACAGGCTTGGACACCAGTCCGGTGCGCCGTATTTTAGCCTCCACCTGCACCTGTACCTGCACACCGGGGAACAGTTCCGACCACATTTTTTTCATCTCCTTCCACTCCCGGGGGTATTTACGGTGCACCGCCTCACCGAAGCCGAACACATCCACCCTGTAATCCTGTTGAGCCTTGACCAGGGCGGACTCTATTTCATTCCGGATGGCCTCGGACTGCAATGTTTCCAGCTTTTTAATCACTTCCGGCTTGGTGAGGTCCAGCATTTCCATAGTTTCCCCCAGGTTGCTCTCTTCCTGTACTGAAACTTTAATATAAATCTGCCCGTCCCTGATTTCAGGCTCAAGTTTTGTCTTTGAACGCAGTATTTCCAGAGAGACAGACAGTTTTTCCCCTTTCCGGGCCGGAATTTCAATAATGCCCCCCTTAACCTCTCCCCTTACCCACAGCAGGCCACGGCTTTCCTTATCATTCAGCCAACCCACCATTTTGTCCCGCCGGAAGACGGCGGTGCCGTTTATTATTAAATTCTCATGCGGCTCGGGTGTTTGTCCCTCGGATATAATATTATGCCTGGGATCAGACGGTCTGGCCGGGTTCGGAACGTCCTCAATAACAGCGGTAAAGGGTTGTGTGCTTTCACTCTCCATTAATTCCAGAAAATTTCCCACCATCCGTATGGCATATGCAGAAGTGCGGTCCCGCTCGTTGATAATACTGAAAATACGCTGGGATGGAGCAGCTTCCAGCCGGCCGGCCGTGTCCAGCAATTCGGACACTTTGTCCTTACTCACCAAAAGCCAGGTAGTGCGGCGCATCTGGGGATTGCGCTCAAAAAAGTCCATCACTTCCTTGACCCCCCGCTCCCGGGCCAGTTCCTCGGATAGGATAATAACCTGGTTATGGGCAAAAAAAAGCTGCCGGGGCGACTCCCGGGATAACTGCCGGATGGCCTCGAAAATGGTGTCCCCCTCTATACTCAAGTTGCGGTAGGGTTTTCCTGCCCCCAAGAATCCCCCGCCTCCCCCGCCGGTAGCTCCTTTCCCCATGGCCGCGGGGTTTACATTCTGCACAATTATCCGCACCTTCCCCCCCGGGGCTATATCCACACCGGTGGCCATAATTATCCCCAGCCGCTCCACCTCCCGCTGGTCCCAGCAGGCCTGCTGGGTCATTAAAATACCGGGGACCAGCAATCCCAACAAAATAATTTTTATGATTATTCCCTTTATCTTCATTCCTGCCCTCCTCCCTGACCGCCCCCCTGATTGCCGCCCGGTTTTTGAGCGGAAGGCTTAAGGCCCCGGGCCTGGCGGCGGCGGTTCAGCTTGGCGGTCTCAATTGGCCGGTTGTCCATGGCCCACCAGGGGGCGCGCACCAGCACATCTTTGAGATTCCCCGGGTGAAGGGGTGCCAGGGAAGACAGGTAGGGTACCCCAAAGGAGCGCAGTCCGGCCAGATGGATCATTATGGCCAGTATACCCACCATCACCCCGAAAAGCCCCAGGGTGGCCGCCAGCAGCATCATGGGAAAACGCAGCAAGCGCAAGGCAAGTCCCATGTTAAAAGCCGGGTTGGCAAAAGAGGCTATCCCGGTGACCGCCACCACGATAACCATCAGCGGAGATACGATACCCGCCTGCACGGCGGCCTGTCCGATAACAAGGGCGCCCACAATGCTTACCGCCTGGCCCACCGACCGGGGCAGGCGCACCCCGGCCTCCCTTAAAGCTTCAAAGGTAAATTCCATTAGCAGGGCCTCCACCAGAGCCGGAAAGGGTACCCCCTCCCGGGCGGCGGCCAGGCTTATTAACAGCCGGGTGGGAATCATCTCCTGGTGGAAGGTGGTAACGGCAATGTAAAGTGACGGCAGCAATAGCGACATGCCAAAGGCGACAAACCTCAACCATAATATGAGGGTACCCATTATATAGCGTTCGTAATAATCCTCGGCAGATCTCATAAAAGCTGTTAACTCCACCGGCACAATAAGGACCACGGGTGTGCCGTCGGTGAGGATGGCCACCCTCCCCTCCAGCAGGGAGGCCGCCACCCTGTCCGGACGCTCGGTGTGAATTATCTGGGGAAAGGGGGAATAGGGATTATCCTCTATGAATTCCTCCAGGTATCCGCTTTCCAGCACCCCGTCGATTTCTATGCGCTGCAGCCGGCGCTTCACCTCGGCCACCATATCCGGAGATACAATGCCCCGGATGTAGGCAATGGTAACCCCGGTATGAGTAACCCGGCCGATATGTAAATTCTCCATAATAAGATTGGGACTCCTCAGCCGGCGGCGAATCAGGCTGGTGTTGGTGCGAAGGGTTTCCACGAACCCCTCCCGGGGACCTCTTACCAGAATCTCGGAATCGGGTTCGGCTACCGACCGGGAACTCCAGTTTTTGATGTCCAAAACCAGGGCGCTATCCTGGCCGTCGATGAACAGTATCACATTCCCGTACAGCATGCTCGAAACCACATTTTCAATATTGCGGGCTTCAAAAACATTGGATACGGGGACGGCGGAGTTTTTAACCCATTCCAGGAGACTTCCCACCATAGGTTTGAAACCGGTCTGGCGAGACTCCAGCATCAGAGGCTTCATAATATCGTTGTTGAACAAGGCATTGTCCGTCATGCCGTCCACATAAATTACGGCTGCCTCGGTTTGCTCCGCCGCGCCCAGCCGGAAGCGCCGGATAACCACGTCTGCGTTCAGGCCGAATATGTTTCTCATTAAATTAAGGTTATCCTCAAGACGGGACAATACCGCCATATGTTTAAGTTCATCGTCAAGGTATACCCGCCGGTCCGGCTCCGGCTGCTGATGGCCATTCGCTGCCTGCACGGCGTCTCTTTTCTTTTGCGGCTTTCTGGCTATCCTTTTTAACAGCCGGGATACCACTAGGCAAGCCTCCTTTGTTTAAGAAATCAAAGGTTTTACTCGAAAGGCAAAATTTTGGGTGCGCTTATAATATCCAACACGAAAGGTGTTTTTATTCTGAGCTACTAAAAAAACCAACCACAGGGCTGCTTTTCCATGTTCAGTGCCATCCCCGGTTTCATCCGCGATCCTGCGTCCCACCGGCACAAAGATTCATTTTTTATAAAACAACCCAAAGAAAAAAAGCCCGTTAAACCGGACTTTTTATCATAAATAGGAGACATTCCCCTTATTCTCCATGCTGGATTACAGGAACTCCACAAACTGTCTGATTATCCCGGGATAAAGCCGGCCACTTTCGTCCAGCCCCCTAATTTTATAATATTCTCCAAGCATCAAATCCATATCCGGTACAGAGCCGGCGCTGCCGCCCTCCTCCAGAGGCGTGAGCAATCGAAGTGGCAGCATATCGTCTTCCGCCCGGGTGCCGCACAGGTTAGAAATGTGCCTTTTCAGCCGCCAGATGCGCTCACCGCACTCCAT
>CBEULQ010000223.1:0-5152 GCA_965543975.1 uncultured Desulfocucumis sp.
AACGCCCTCCGAATTCCTTCCAGGTAGGTGGCCGGCGGCTGGAAAACCGTATCGGGAACGGGGGGTATATCCATTCCGGTCAACTGGTAATATATTTCCCTGAACATTTTATTGTGCTTTCTTTCGTCATCTCTTATGGAGACTATGATTGCCCTCTGCTCTTCATTGGGCGCCAGGCTCAAAAGATAATCATAAAACAATTCATCCTCCCTTTCGCTCTGCACGGCTTCCACCATTAACTGCAGCGCGTTGGGGTAGGCATTCTCAGTGTAATACATGTAGGTGGGATAGTATTTGTATGTCATACCCAACTGGTAATTGTCACCAGGCACAAAATTCAACCCCTTTTTATACCATAATATGTATAAAAAGAGCATCCGTTACATTAATTCCAAAGTAGCAACCGGTAACAGTTAAATTTCAAACCTTCCTGCCCGCCGGAACCAGAATCACCTGCCCGGGATATATCATCGCAACCTCAGTAATATTGTTCAGATCCTTAAGCTCCTCAACGGTGGTGCCAAACCTTCCGGCTATCAGCCAGAGGGTATCTCCCGGCTTAATGGTATATTTGCCGGTTGCCTCTGTTGAAACACCAGCATACAGTACCTGCAATCCGCCTGTGGCCGTCCCCACAGCCAGTCTGCCCCGTCCGGCGTACCCGAGACTATATACAGGTTCTCCTGTTGCCAGGGCAAGCACCGGCTCCCGGCCTACCGGGAAGGAAAAGATAAAAACATAGCTGCCCGGAGTGCCCGCCGCCAGGCTTAAATTTTGCCCGCCAGCAGACAGTGCCGATATCCGGGCACCTAAAACATTAGTGCTTATGGTAAGCCTCAACTGATCCACGCCGGGTTCCACCACCCGCACTATTCCGTCGTTGCCGCCCAATGCCAGCTCCTGTCCCGGACTTTCCGTAAAGTCACCTGCTTCAAGCACCTGGGGAGAACCCGGTAAGTTTTCTAAAACCGGTCCCTGGGCGAACCCTCTTTCGGTTAAATAATAGACGACCAACCCGTAATTTTCATTAGACTGGTATAAAACAGCTATACCGCGGTTTCCATCAGGCTGCTCGAACACTTCAACCTGCAGAGGACGGCCGGGAATCAGCCGTATCCCCACCAGCTCCAAATTTTCCTGCCCGGCCCGCTCCGGCGGCCTGTAAACATAAATATTTTCCGTTCCCGAGGCTGCGGCAACCACTTCCTCAATACCGTCCCCGTCCAGGTCCCCGGTAGCCAGGTCGGTGAAGCGGGCTCCCGGTTCCGGCTCCGTACTCCACAGCCGGATCATTGCTCCCTGCCGGTAACCCAGTACAACGATCCGGTCTTCCGTGCCGATTAAAATGTTTTCCGGGCTGCCGGCACCGGCAGGCAGACCCGTTTCCAGGCTTAAAACCGTGTTTTCCGCCTCAAAGGAAGCTATTTGGGAATAGACGTTGTTTGCCGGTGTATACAGCAGCACCCTTTTTTCCATGGCGGCAGCCACATCGTCTTTTTCTCCGGTTACCATTCCCGCCGCCACCGGCACCGGTTTGTCATCAAGCCTTGTTTGCCATATTATGCCTGTACCATTCGGATTAACACTCACCATACAGGCCCCCCGCCATTATATTCTTGATATGAACCCGTCCTCCGTATATTACATACATTTTATGATTTTAGACTGTAAAAGTTGAAGCTCCGGCAGTAAATGCTTCCGGGATAACTATAACGGATTTGAGGAAAAATTATTGGATGAGGGAAATTAAAAAATCTTCGGGGGTGTCCTGTGCCCTGGGTAATTTCATTTGTCATAAGCTGGATAGTTTTTTTATCATTCGTTGACACCAAAAGAATTAAATACACCATTTATGGTGGTATTATCACCATTTTTATGGCCACAGTGGTGGACTGGGCCGGACAACAGCTCAACCTCTATGAATTCAGCGATAATGTCATTGTCTGGGCGGGCAACTCTTTGTTTTATATTCTCGGCCCGGTTTTCACCATGGGAGTATTGTTTTTCCAGTTCCTGCAACGGGACAGGATTCTCCAGACAGGCAATGTAGTGGTTTTTTCTCTGGCATACCTGGCCGTGGAATCCCTTATCATCAGTGCCAACGTTGCCCGCTATATTAACTGGCATTATCTGGCAAGCTTTTTTGTGGATATACTGGTATTTACAACTTTGAGCTTTTTCGGGGAAATAATACTGGACAGGGTTGAAGGCGGTAATCAGGGTTCCTTGTTAAAAAAGTAAAAGGAATGGCATTAGCATGAACATTGCGGTATTCACGCTGCTGATGGCGGCAGTGGCTATAATATTCAGCCTCTGGCTGGTGCTGTTAAATAAAATCAATCACCGGAACAGGCTAAAATGACGGCACGTAATAAATTATTTGCCCGCCCCGGACCCGGGGTCAGGATTTACGGTTATATCCGTGTCAAATTCGGAAATATATTTCTCGGTCCTTCTGCCTATAATTTTATTGACTGGAAAGGGCTTTGATTCTATGGCCAGTATCTCCCGCTGGAGTATTATGCCATGCTTTTCTTCCTCGTCCCGCAGCCTTTTGAACAGTTCCCTGACCGATGGGTTAATTACTCCCAGCATGGCATCGTTATAAAACCTCTGGCCGGAAAATTTGTCCTGCATTATATCATATAGCAGGTCTTTGGTATTCATGTTGACCCCCTCGTCTCGTTAGCCCCACAGGCAATTTTTAAATAAAACAGCTTTTATCCGGACTGTTTAAATTTATTTAATATTGAGGTTGTCCATTTCTTTTTTTAGCAGGGAAAGGTGTTCTTCGCAGGTGTTGACAAAATCATAAAACATGCGCCTTAACCGTTTGTCCGTGATATTGTCCGCCAGGGTTTGGTATTTGGCCCGCCCGTGCTTTTCCCTGATCACCGCCTGTTTAAAGGCTGCTAAAAGCAGTTCCTTGTCATTTAAACTGGACCCGCCCGGCAATATGTATCACCCTCCATTAAACTTTTCCATTTAAGGCTTTCTCATTTAATTTTATATGGCTTATTTTGTCTAAAATAAACCGGTGTATTCCGGGATATTTTAAAAAGAGAACCAGTCTATATTTATCTTTTTATGCCCATATTTAATTTAGTTCGGGTGGTGTCACGAATGAAAGTGGCCGTAATAGGAGCCGGTGCTGCGGGAATGGCCTGCACCCATGAATTGGAGAGGTACGGCATCCAGCCGGATGTTTTCGAACAAAAACACCGGGCGGGTGAGCTTTTTGACCACTGCGCCGCCTCCCTGGAGCTTTTTACCCGTCCCCATGATCCCCTGACCTATTTGAAAAATAATTACAATATTAACATCAAGCCTATAAATAAGGTCGAAAGTATCATAATGAAATCTCCTTCCAAAACCGTCCCCATTAAAGGCGATCTGGGTTATTTTTTTCTCCGGGGCCACGATCCGGCCTCGGCGGAAACCCAGCTCTACAACAGCCTCAAAAGCAAGGTGCATTTCAACACCCGGGGGGATTATGCAGACCTTGCCCGGCAGTACGATTACGTGGTGGTGGCCAATGGCCAGTATGACATTACCAGAACCCTGGGGCTTTGGTCCAACCTTTATCAGACCTACCTGATCGGAGCCAATGTAATCGGTGATTTCGATCTTACATCAATGACCATGTGGATAAATACACGCTTCGCCAAAACAGCCTATGCATATCTGGCTCCCATGGAAAAGAACCGGGCTTTTCTGGGTCTGGTAGTCCCCAACACCACCCCGGACCAGGCCAGGGAATACTGGAAGCTTTTCTGGGAGATAGAAAAGCACCCCTGGGAAATGGTGTACGAAATAATAGTGGAACACGTATCCGGGTACGTTTATCCCCACGCGGTGGAAAACATATTACTGGCAGGAACATCCGGTGGCTTCCTGGAGCCCTTTTTGGGTTTCGGCCTGCTCTCCTCAATGCAGAGCGGCGTGCTGGCAGGACGCGCCATCGCCACCGGCAATAATTATGAAAACCTGCTTAAGCAGTTAAAGGAGGACATGAAGCACTCCCTGGTGTTCAGGGAGATGTTTGCCAACCTGGGCAACGCCGACATGGACCGGCTGGTGTCCGCCCTGGGCGCCCCGGGCATAAAACAGTTTATATACAACACAAATGTTGATATTGTAAGAATGACCACAGCATGGGTGGGGAAAGTCCAGAAATACATTGGCAAAAATATCCCTGACCAACAACAGGGAAAGTAACCGCACAGGCCTGTTGATATTATTTCTGCCATCATTTAAACTGTGCATAGGCACATAAATTTCCACCGCCATTTCTCCAATTTCGCCTTGACTTAACGCCAATTAATATGTAAAATAGTCTTTGCCGGTGAAACATCGGGGCGTAGCTCAGTTTGGCTAGAGCGCTACCTTGGGGTGGTAGAGGCCGCACGTTCGAGTCGTGTCGCTCCGACCAGTAATATAAGGGATTGCGAAAACGCAATCCCTTATATTTTTTATTCCTTTCTCTACATTATAGGACAATTAGTTCATAGTCGCGACTGCCTAATCCGATTTCTTCTCCGTAGCATAATTGGATCGTTCCGTCTATGTGTGATCTCAAACAATGAAACTTGTCAAGACCAGCCCCGCAGTCAGACGAAAGCAAAGACGCGGACAATCCAATCTGTTTATTCACAAGGTCATAACTGGCTTGGTCAATAGCTACCGGATCCGTTGACGCCAGAAAACCTATATCGGGAACAATGGGCGCATCGCTCCACGACGCGCAATCACAATCAGGGGTTATATTAAGAAGAAAATTGATATAGCCGATATGTTGCTCATGAGTCTTTGCCACCCCATACGCGTATTCAGTCATTCTTTCAATAAGTGCTGGAATTTCGGTTTCCCAATCCATTTCAATAGCCTTTTCAGGACAAACGGTTAAACACTCACCGCAACCGATGCACTTATCCGGTGCGATTTCCGCTTTATTATCATCGGTAAGAACGCTGGCCTTTTCCGGACAAACAGCACTACACTGCGCGCAACCGATACATTTGTCGTGATTGACGACCATCTTGGGGGCATGCTGTTCTTTTTTCCCGGCTGCCGGCGCCCCACCCATGCCGAGATTTTTAATCGCGCCGCCAAAACCAGCCATTTCATGACCTTTAAAATGCGATAATACAAT
>CBEULQ010000224.1:0-5151 GCA_965543975.1 uncultured Desulfocucumis sp.
ATGGTTGAATGGATGAAGATGAAAGGGATTATGAAAAAACCGCTGCTGCTGCTGCCTTTAAGGCTGGCTTTGATGGCGGCGGCTCTGGCGGTATGGTATGTAAATAATATAAAATAAACCCCGGTCCGGGGTTTTTCCATAGATTTAGAACATTATACGTTGGGGACATTCCTCCGAAGGAGGTGTGTCCCCTGACCTTATTGGGAGGTGTGTCCCCTGACCTTATTTTGAAGGTTTGTCCCCGAACCTTAAACCAGCTGTCCAGCGGCAAGTCCTGTTCCCACCGCCACCGCGACGCTTATCAGCACCCAAAACAGGTCTTTTTTAACCCTGCCCTTGATTCTTATCATTTCATCTTTAATCGGGCTATCCGGGGTGGGGGTCAATGTTTTTTGGGCCAAAGCGCGAATCCTCCTTTGCTGATATTATTCCAATGAAACAACTAAATTAATGCGTAAAAAAATAAGACGCACGCGGCGCCGTTATTTCCAGTTAAATTAATAATTAGTGATGCTGCACCCGTCCGTTGGAATGTTCATCCACTACTTCCATTACCTCGGTAACGGGTTTGGAAAAAATGTATGCCACAACACCGATTCCCAGGCATACTGCTGAAATGAGATAAAAAAGGGTAAAGTCGAACATAACGTGTTACCTCCCTGTATTAAGCGAAATTAAGGTCAGGGGACACACCTACAGATGTCAGGGGACACACCTCTCTTTAGAGCCCAACTCCAGGGTCAGAGGAATGTCCCCAACTAATATTCAGAATTCAGTAGTCAGACATCCATGCTGCATGTGGCACCACGGACAATGAAAATACTTAGCCACAGAGCACACAGAGTTTTCGGGTGTAAGGAATGCCTGAACCTCCTGACTCCTGACTTCTGACTCCTGAGTACTTTGTTTAATTTCACGCAGGAATGTCCCCAATTTATTAAAATGTATCACCAGTATGAAACCTAGTCAACCCCTAATGATTTTCCTGCAGGCGAAAGGAAGTATCAGTGGGTTTTGTTTACCGTACCATTGGAGGAACCCCTTAGATAATTGGTTGACTCCATTACATAATTCACAAATTTATCACCGGCCAGTCGTCTAACCAGCCTTATAAGGGGTTTGATCTCCTCTTTTAAATCCTCTTCGTCTATTTCAGCAAGTATTTTATACAGACGGTAATTGTCCGTCATCGTTTCTGTTTTTCCCCTGAGCGTTTCACCCTGGGGCGTCAAAAATATTCTTTTAACCCTGGCGTCGTTTTCATCAACCACCTTATATAGCAGACCAGACTTCTCCATCCGTTCCACCATGTTCATCACCGTGGATACGTGCCACTGTCCCAACTCGCTGATTTCAGTCAGTGTGCTGCCGTTGTTGAAATACAGCACCCATAGGAGGTGTTGCTGGGCAGTGGTCAGGCCACATTTAGCGGCGGCTTCCCTTAAATCATCATCGATGGATTTGTACAGTCCCCTGAATAGATTCAGCAACATGTGCAACAATGCTTTAATTTCGGTGTCGTTCACGGTAATCCTCCCAATCTATGTCCGTTATTACAAGTTACACTCCACGAATAGATGTTTTGCTTCTCTTTCTTTTCTGGTTTTTTCTTTTCTGATTTTTTCTTTATTGGGACCCGGAATTAAATGTCTGCTGGTACTGCTCCAGCGACATTAGGATAGATCTGGGCTTACTTCCCTCAAAACCGCCAACTATGCCGTTTCTTTCCATAATATCTACCAGCCTGGCCGCCCTGGCGTAGCCTATATGCAGCCTGCGTTGCAGTAGGGAAATGGAGGCGGTGCCGCTTTCGATGAATATCTGAACAGCCTGGGGGAGCAGTTCATCCTCCAAGCTGGCCGGGTCGTTTTTTTCCTCCGCCGGCGGGGTTTTGAGTACCTGTTCGTCGTAGACAGGTTCGGCCTGCTCCTTGATATAGGTTACCAGAGCCTCCACTTCCTGATCGGACAGGAATGCGCCCTGCAGCCGTACAGGTTTAGGAACTCCCACCGGGAAAAACAGCATGTCGCCTTTTCCCAGCAGTTTTTCCGCCCCTCCCATGTCTAGAATGGTTCTGGAATCCATTTGAGAGGATACCGCAAAGGATATCCTGGATGGTATATTTGCTTTAATCAGGCCGGTGATGACATCCACCGAGGGCCTTTGGGTGGCCACCAGCAGGTGCATTCCTGCAGCCCTGGCCATCTGGGCCAGACGACAGATGGAATCCTCCACATCGGCGGGGGCTACCATCATCAAATCCGCCAGTTCGTCGATAATAACTATTATGAAGGGCAGTGGAGCAGGCGCGGATTCCCCCGATGAAACTCCGCAAAGTTTGTTGTATCTGGATATGTCCCTTACTCCGGTCTGGGCAAATAATTCATATCTTCTTTCCATTTCTTTTACAGCCCAGCGCAGAGTTCCCGCCGCCTTCTTGGCATCTGTCACCACCGGGGAGATTAGATGGGGAATGCCGTTGTAAGTGGTCAATTCCACCATTTTGGGGTCTATCATAAGAAATTTAACTTCATCCGGGGTGGCCCTGTAAAGTATGCTGGAAACCAGGGTGTTAATGCAAACGCTTTTACCGGAGCCTGTGGCTCCCGCCACCAGCAGGTGAGGCATTTTACCCAGGTCCGCAACCATTGGCGTCCCGGCTATATCCTTGCCCAGGGCAACCGTCAGGCGGGAGGATGGTGTAGTAAACTCCCTGCTTTCCACCAGCTCACGAAGGCTCACCATGGAGATTTCCCGGTTGGGAACCTCTATCCCCACCGCCGCCTTGCCTGGTATAGGGGCTTCGATACGCACTCCCGGGGCGGCCAGGCTAAGGGCTATATCATCTGCCAGTCCCACTATTCTGCTGACTTTGACTCCCGGTGGAGGCTGGATTTCATACCGGGTTATGGCCGGTCCCACGGCTACCTCGGCCACCCGGGCGGTGATGCCGAAATTCACCAGAGTTTCTTCCAGTATGCGGGTTCTTTCGGAAATTTCTGTATTGGAAACCCCCGGCTTTTTGCTTTTAGGGCCGGACAGCAGTGATACGGGGGGCAGCCTGTACACCTTGCCGTCGGACAGGGCCAGGGGAGCTATTTCAATAGGCTCCACAATTTCATCCGCCGGCTTTTTTCTAGTACTGGTTTTTATCACCGGATTAAGGTTACCGGTCACCCCGGAATCCTCTACAGGTTCAGTGGGGCAAGAGACTTCGGGAGGTTCGTTTTCATTAATTTTTATAACGTTGCTTGTTTCTGATTTGAATTTTACTTTATTATCATTTTCTTTGCCCGGATCAACTTCTTCAAAAAGGAAATTTAATACTGTGCTGCCCATTCTGCTTCCCACGGCTCTGGTCCTGAGTGCAGCCACCATTCCCAGGTGGCCAAGGGTGGAACCAGTTATCAGTATAAGCGAAACGGCTGCCAGGGCTGCCAGCATGATATATGTGCCTACCATGCCGAAAAGCAGTTTGAACAGGTAGGCGCCGGCGGCGCCCGTTATGCCTCCCCCCCGTCCTTCCAGCGCCGCCGGGAAATGTTCGGAGGGTATAAAGTCCATGTGCAGATAGCAAAGCAGTGTCACATATAACAGTATTATGCCGGTTGTACGGGCGGTGATTTTCAGCCGTCCTTCTCCGGTCATTATTTTGTATCCAGCCAGAGCCAGCAGGACCGGCAGAAAATAGCGGCCGTTTCCGGCAAGTACCAGTATAGCCCGTTCAAATAAATTGCCCAGCATACCCAGGGTTGGCGTAAAAAAAGAGGCTACTCCCAAGGCGGACAGGGCTATTAAGCCGATTCCCAGTAACTGGTGCTTTATATCCCGGAAAGGGGTGCAGT
Organism: uncultured Desulfocucumis sp.; assembly: GCA_965543975.1. Lineage (GTDB taxonomy): Bacteria > Bacillota > Desulfotomaculia > Desulfotomaculales > Desulfocucumaceae > Desulfocucumis. The sequence goes on from CBEULQ010000224.1 coordinate 3,846, forward strand.
TGTTCTGTTTTCTGGCATTGGAAGATGACCTGCCGCGGCCGTTCATCTGGACTCCTCCGGTTATCGACAAATTTTTGCTTTATTACCATATTTGAGCTTAACATAAAAAGAGCATCGCCGCAAGCCGGAGTCACGAAGCCGGTTAATCACCTAAGGAGACCGTTCTTGCTGTTAACCCTCCTGCCGTAAAAATATCCGGCCACACCGACAATAAACAGTATTAAGCTGACCAGTTGAGCCACCCGTATTGGCCCCAGCATAAGACTGTCGGTGCGCAGGCCTTCGATAAAAAACCTGCCAAGGGAATAAAGGGCCAGGTAGAGAAAGGTTATTTCTCCATAAAACCGCCTGTTTTTCCATTTGTACATTAATATACCAAATATGGTGATATTCCATAGGGATTCATATAAAAAAGTGGGATGGTAATAGACCCCCTGGATAAACATCTGATTTTGTATAAATTGGGGGAAGTGGGAGATAAAACTTTCTGTTACCGGTCCTCCGTGGGCTTCCTGGTTAAAAAAGTTGCCCCAGCGACCAATAGCCTGCCCCAGTATTAAACTGGGCGCCAGTATGTCAGCGGTTTGCCAGGGGGACAATTTCATTCTGTAAACATACCATAGCCCGGCCAATGTGCCTCCCAGCAGTCCGCCGTGTATAGCCAGTCCTCCGTGCCAGATGGCTAGCGCATCCAGTGGGTTTCCGCTGTACTGTTCCCATTCAAAGACGACAAAGTACAACCTGGCTCCAATGATGGAAAAAGGTATAATGATGGTTATCATGTTTATCAGGTGATCTGTGTTAAAGCCTTGTTGTTCCGCCCTGCGGTGGGCAAGCCATATTCCCAAAAGAAAGGCCATGGCCATTATAATGCCGTACCACCTGATTGTAAGGGGTCCTATGGAGATTGCTACGGGGTCGATCAATAAGCTCACCTCTGCACAGTATTATCTCGCTAACAGCCTGTAAGATCCCGTCCTCAAAGGTCGGGGATCAACAGGCAATTAAGGAAAGGGGACACACCTCTATTGAGAGCCTGACTTTGGGGTGAGGAATGTCCCCAACGTATGTTCGGTAGGGGAATAACCCCTTCCGAACCCAAGGCTTACTTATGTTCTCAAGAAAATTAAAAATTCCCACCTGCGCGGGAATATAATAGTTTCATTCTGAGCTGTCTTTATCGCCCTGAATCTTATTAAACCCGCTGAAGCTAGCATCATCCAGGGATTTTTGCTGCTGGCTCCCTACTAGTTGGGGACATTATACGTTGGGGACATTATACGTTGGGGACATTATACGTTGGGGA
>CBEULQ010000225.1:0-5150 GCA_965543975.1 uncultured Desulfocucumis sp.
TTATATTATCAGCATATTCTGTCAACACTAAAAATAAGTGTCCCTGTTTGAAAGGAGACCTTTTTATTGGACAGGCTTGTGATCACTGGGGGAAAAAGTTTACGCGGCAGGGTTAAAGTCAGTCCGGCAAAAAACGCGGTATTGCCGGTGATAGCAGCAACACTGCTGGCTAAAACGCCCTGCTTTTTAGAAGAAGTTCCTGCCTTGGCGGATGTGGAAACTATTTGTTCAGTTATTGAATACCTCGGGGCCGGGGTAGATAAAGAAGGCCACGGGTTAAAAATATACGTACCGGAAATCAGCCAAACCGAGGCGCCATACGATTTTGTGCGCCGGATGAGAGCCTCTTTCCTGGTTATGGGGCCGCTGTTAGCAAGGACCGGCAGGGCCAGGATAGCTTTACCCGGGGGGTGTGCTATAGGCAGCAGGCCCATCGATTTGCACTTGAAGGGGTTTTGTCTACTGGGCGCGGAAATAATTCAGGGTCACGGGTATATTGAGGCAAAGGCGAAAAAACTTACCGGCTCAAGGATATATCTTGATTTTCCCAGCGTAGGCGCCACGGAAAATCTGATCATGGCTGCATCAATGGCCAGGGGCAAGACGGTGATAGAGAACGCCGCCGAGGAGCCGGAAGTGGTGGACCTGGCAAACTTTTTAAACGCCATGGGAGCCAGGGTCAAGGGCGCGGGAACAAAAGTGATCAGGATAGATGGGGTGGGTGAACTATATGGCGCCATATACAATGTAATTCCCGACCGCATAGAGGCCGGAACCTTCATGATAGCTGCTGCCATCAGTGGCGGGGACATAACTGTGGATAACGTCATTTGCGATCACATAACACCTGTGCTGGCCAAACTCCAGGAGGCCGGAGTTCACGTGGAGAGGGGGGAAACCACCGCCAGGGTGGTGGCTCCGGAGATTATTAAACCGGCGGATATTAAAACCATGCCTTACCCCGGTTTCCCCACGGACATGCAGCCGCAATTCATGACTCTGATGTCGGTATCCAAGGGAGGGGCGAGCATCATCACAGAAACGGTTTTTGAGAATCGCTTCATGCATGTGAACGAGTTAAAAAGAATGGGCGCGAAGGTTAAGGTCATCGGGCGTACGGCTATTGTTCAGGGAGTAAAGCATCTGACAGGCGCCAGGGTCAAAGCAACGGATTTGAGGGCCGGAGCCGCACTGGTACTGGCGGGCCTGGCAGCCAGGGGAGAGACTGAGGTGTCAAACCTGTACCACATTGACCGGGGTTATGAATCCTTTGTGGATAAAATAAAATCCCTGGGGGCCGGCATAAATAGGATCAGAGGAGCATAGCATTGGACAAGCGCCCTTTTCGGGGAAGGGATGTTTTATGTTTAAAAGAACTTTTATTATTTCTATAACACTAATACTGCTGCTGATACTGGGAATACCGGCGGCCATAACCTGGCTCAGCCCGGCCAGGATAAGCGAGTCCGGCACCCGGGTAAGTCTGTACCTGCACGGCGAAAACAGGATAGTGAGCATTCCCCTGGAGGAGTATCTGGTGGGAGTTGTTGCGGCTGAAATGCCTGCGGCCTTTCCCATGGAGGCGCTTAAAGCTCAGGCTGTGGCCGCCAGAACCTACGTGCTAAAGCGCATGGGCCCGGGGGAACTTAGCAACCCCGTCCATCAGGGAGCGGTGGCCTGTGACAACCCCCGGCACTTTCAGGCCTGGATATCCGCCCAGGAAATGAAAAAACGCTGGGGAACCCTGGGTTACTATGAATATTACCTGAAGATCAACAGGGCTGTGCAAGCCACCAGGGGTGAGGTTATAACCTACAATGGCGAGCTTATAGACCCGGTTTACCACTCATCCTGCGGCGGGAGCGGCACGGAAAACGCGGAGGACGTATGGCGTTTTGCTATTCCCTATCTAAAATCGGTGGCCTGCCCCTATGACGCCGATCCTGAGCCTAAAAGAACAGTGTTTTTCAGTGCCGGGGACGTTCTGAAAGCATTGCAATTGGAAAAGGTTGCGATTCCGGTTTCAACAGGAGGTTACAAACTGCCCGCCATTGAGATAATTGAAAAGACATCAACCGGCAGGCCTAAAACCCTTAAGGTTAACGGTGAGAGCATCTCGGCCTCCACCCTCAGGGATTACCTGGGGCTGCGCTCTACCAACTTCAAATTGACAGCAGAAAACGGCGGTCTGAAAGTTGAAACCCTGGGGTACGGGCATGCTGTAGGAATGTGCCAGTACGGGGCTAAAGGCATGGCGCTGAAAGGAAAAAACTATCGGGAAATAATCAAGCATTACTATACGGGGGTTGACCTGATAAAACAATAACTTCCTATAAATACCGGCTTTTTAAAGACGGTATTTTACTTTTGACCTGGGTATTTATCCCGAAGCCCGGCATATACATTTTAGTAGTTATTGCCGGGGAGGGGTAAGCCGATGTCAAGTTATAATCCAGTTCGCCCGCTGAATCCTCCTTCAGGCCCGCCAAGAAGGGGGTAAGCCGATGCAGGAGTATATACAGAAGCGCGTGCTTGATATTTGCGCGTATATCCTGGATACGCAATCCACGGTGCGACAGGCCGCACAGGTGTTTAACGTTAGTAAGAGCACCGTACATAAGGATATGACGGAGCGGCTGCCGTCTTTAAATAAAGAGCTGGCCCGCGAAGTTAAAAATGTTCTTGAGCATAACAAGGCGGAGCGCCATCTGCGGGGAGGCGAAGCCACCAGAAAAAAATATAAAGAATTGGCCTAAAGCAGTTTTAGACAGAGGATTTTCCCTTAATATGTTGAATATTTCCACCAAATGTCTTTAAATGCGGTTTGGTTTAACTTGCCTAACTATATCGTAAGGTGAGTACGGACTGCTGACAGAGGAAGGAAAGGGGAAAATCTTTTATGTTTACCACGGATATAGGCGTTGACCTCGGTACTGCTAACGTATTGGTATATGTTAAAGGAAGGGGTATAGTGCTGAGGGAGCCCTCGGTGGTGGCCATAAACAAGGATAATGGCAAGGTTATATCGGTAGGCGCGGAAGCCCGCAGGATGCTGGGACGGACCCCCGGCAATATTGTGGCAATAAGACCCTTAAAGGAAGGGGTCATTGCCGATTACGACGTTACGGAGAAAATGCTGCGTTATTTTATAACCAAATCCGGCTTAAGGAAATTTTTCAGCCGGCCCAGGATAATGGTTTGCATACCGTCAGGCGTAACCGGGGTGGAAGAAAGGGCCGTGCGCCAGGCTGCCATACAAGCAGGGGCAAAGGCCGCGTATGTAATTGAAGAGCCTCTGGCCGCCGCCCTTGGGGCCGGACTGGACATATCCGAGCCCTCCGGTACTATGGTGGTGGACATCGGCGGCGGCACCACCGACGTGGCAGTTCTTTCCCTGGGCGGCATTGTAACCAGTAAGTCTTTAAGGGTGGGCGGCGATAAATTCGACGAGGCCATCGTCCGTTATGTCCGCCGGGAGTTTAGTATGGCCATTGGAGAGCGCACCGGTGAAGAAATAAAAATTGAAATAGGCACCGCCTACCCCAACGGCTTACCCGAAAGAGCCTATGAAATCAAGGGGCGTGACCTGGTTACAGGTCTGCCCCGGGCGATTACCATTACCGGCAACCAGGCACACGAGGCTTTCAAAGAAACCCTGGAGGCGGTGGTGGGAGCGGTCAAAGAAGTGCTGGAACGCACCCCGCCGGAACTCTCCGCGGATATAGTCAACAAGGGAATAGTTATGACCGGAGGAGGGGCTCTGCTGCAGGGACTGGACAGGCTCATCAGCCACGAAACCGGCCTGGCGGTGAATCTGGCCGATGATCCCCTCTCATGCGTGGCCATGGGTACCGGACGGGCTTTGGGAATGATCAACATACTGGCTAATTCCAAGGAGGCAGGCAAGTCAATAAAAGGATACCATAAAAATTTTTCATCCATAAGCGGCTAGCGAGCCGCTTATGGTTTGTGATACGAATGATGTAAAATAATTTTCTTTTTAACTTTTTATGAGTCGGGAATTTCTCCCGGCTTTTTGTTTTTGAAATCTAAGCAAGAGCTATTGTCAGTAAGATAATGAAAGATAAGCTAAGATTTATCAGGATTATTTCAATTTTTAGAGCTTGTGTAAAAGCAGGTGCCGTATTATTTTAATACTGACCGGTCAGTATAATTAAGGTGTGGTGATTATGGTATTGAAGAACAGACAAAAAACTTATGCCGGCCTCCTGCTTCTTATCGCAGTAATAATGCCCCTCTCCGGTTGTGCAGGCAAGGTGGACGCAAATAGTTTGCCCACCGGAACCATTGAGAATAAAGAGGTGGATGTAAACAGCAAAATTCCCGGCAGGGTGGTAGAAATACTGGTTGAAGAGGGTAGCAAAGTAAAGCCGGGACAGGTGGTGGCCCGCTTAGATACCAGTGATCTGGAGGCAAAAGAAAAGGAATTAATTGCCCAGATAAATGCTGCCAAGGCGCAACTGGATCAGTCCAAGACGACAGTTAGACTTCAAGATGGCTTAAGCGCGGCATCGGTGAAACAGGCCGAAGCAACTCTTAAAAAAGCCAGATCCGAGTCCGATATTCTGGAAAAAACCAGGGCTCGGCTGGAAAAACTGTATCAGGAAAATGCGATCCCGGAGCAGCAGTATGACGAAGCCAGGGCGAAGGCTGATGCAGCCCGGGCTGCCGTGGGGCAGGCAGAAGCCGCATTGATGACCGCGCAGGCAAACCGAATACAGGTAGAGGCCGGGAACGATGCCGTTAGCATGGCTGCGGCCAAGTATGAACAGGCAAAGGCGGCGCTGGAGGAACTCCGGGTAAATCTGGCCGAATCGGTTATTAAAAGTCCCACTGAAGGCACAGTTTCGGAGATAATTGTAGAGAAGGGCGAACTGGTATCAGTGGGGATGCCCTTAATGACCGTATCCGATTTTAACGACAACTGGGTCAACGTAAAGGTGAGCCAGGAAATTGTACAGGATTTGAAAATCAAACAGAAAGCGGCCCTGGCGCTGGGCCAACATAAATACACCGGTGAAATAATAGAAATATCCCGGAAACCCAATTTTGCCACCCACCGGAGCACCAATGACCGTGGAGAAAAAGACATAATTACCTATAACGTAAAAATAAAGGTCAATGACCCT
>CBEULQ010000226.1:0-5131 GCA_965543975.1 uncultured Desulfocucumis sp.
TTCAGGAGATGGATTTCCTGTTCAGCAGGGAACTGGAAAGGTCTTTTCCGGGTTCCCGGGTGGAGTATTTGGTATAGGTGTTTAGATAAAAACCCGATTACGGATCCCATCGGGTTTATTCGTTCATATCTCTCGCAATGTGCCGGCGGTTCTGCTGCTGAAATTTTTTGTGCCTTCCGGCCACGCGGCAACATGATGGACAGCTGGCTTATTCTCGTAAGTTTTTTATGTAAATAAGCTAGCTAAGTGCTTGCCCCGTACGAAACACTGACTATAAAAGAAGCGGAAATATCTTCCCGCCGCATGAAAGGACCTGTATAAGTTTGTTAGAAGGATTACAGGATACGTTTCGCAAGAATTGCGGTCTAAATAGTAAAAACTATTTAATCATAAACTGATATGTATAGGGGAAGTACATTTTATCCTTCAAATCCTCTCTCTTTCTTCGAAGTGCGTGTGCAGCAGCCTGTGGGCTGTTTCTCCAAAGGGTTCGCCCAGGTATTCACTGTAGAGCTTCAGCACTTCAGTATTTTCATGGGATTTTCTTAACTTTTTATTCTTGTCTTCCCGGTAGATTGCTTCCTGCCGTTTTTTAACGATTTCATAGTTGCCATGATGGTACGGCTGCCCTCCCCCGGCTATACAGCCTCCGGGACAGGCCATGATTTCAATGGCATCGTAATGCGCTTTTTTATCCCGGATATCCTCAAGCAATCTCCGGGCATTGCCCAATCCGCTGGCAATACCAATCCGTAAAGTCCTGTCACCAACCTGGACATCCGCCTTCCTCAGTCCATTCGCTCCCCTTAACTGTTCGAATTCCACTTGTTTAAGCTCCTGGCCGGTTATCCATTCATAGGCTGTACGCAGCGCAGCCTCAATGACTCCCCCGGCGGTTCCGAAGATTACCGACGCGCCGGTTGTCTCTCCCAGCGGTCTGTCATATTCGCTCCCGGGGAGGCTGGCAAAATCTATCCCGGCCTCATTGATCATCAGCCCAAGCTCCCGGGTAGTTATAACAATATCAACGTTATTATGCTCGTCCTTGGTAAGCTCCGGACGTTTCGCCTCCGCTTTTTTGGCGATGCAGGGCATGACTGAAACCACCACGATGTTGTCCGGGTCAAGGCCGTTTTTCTCCGCATAATAGGTTTTTACTATGGTCCCGAACATGATATGCGGTGATTTGCAGGTGGATGGAACTTCCAAAAGCTCCGGAAACTGATGCTCAATGAATTTAACCCAGGCCGGGCAACAGCTGGTTAGCATGGGAAGAGTCTTATTATTTTTAATGCGGTAGATAAGTTCCGAGGCCTCTTCCATAATGGTCAGGTCCGCCCCAAAATCGGTATCAAACACCGCGTCAAACCCCATGCGTTTCAAGGCGGTTACCAGTTGGCCCGTTACGATGGTACCCGGCTCCATACCGAAAATTTCTCCTATGGCCACGCGGATTGCCGGAGCGGTTTGCACGATGACATGCTTGTCCGGATCATTCAGTGCCTCCCATACCTTGTCGGTATGGTTTACTTCCGTAAGGGCGGCGGTGGGGCATACCATCACACATTGCCCGCAATAGGTGCAGGAGGATTCCACCATGGGTATATTGAACGCCGGCCCGACAAAAACGTCAAATCCCCTTCCGATGCCTGATAATATACCGCAGGTTTGCACCTCGTTGCACATGGTTTCGCACCGCCGGCAATAGATGCACTTGTTGGCGTCTTTTACAATGGCATCACTGGATAAATCCTTGGGGTACTCACTTCGTTCGCCTTCCCAGCGGATTTCTCTAATCCCCAGTTCGGCAGCCAGGGCTTGCAGTTCGCACTCCCTGTTTTTCGGGCAGGTAAAACATTCGTTGGGATGGTTGGATAACAGGAGTTCCACAGACATTCTCCTGGCGGTAATTGCCCGCAGCGTATTGGTTAAAACCTCCATCCCTTCGCTTACTGTTGTCACGCAGGAGGGGACAAGCCTATTGCGGTTGGTCTTCGCATCCACAAGCTCCACCAGGCAGACCCGGCAAGAAGCCGTTTTATTAACCATTTTCATATCATGCAGGTCGAGATGGCATAGAGTAGGAATGCGCACCCCCGCTTCATGGGCTGCCTCTAAGACAGTAATACCTTCCGGTACTCTCATATCCTGATGGTTTATTTTAATGTTAATCATTTTACTGTCCGCATGTGTTTGTTGATTTCCGGCCATTATCTTTCTCCTTCAGGATTTTATCCCTATTTTGTTCTTCGCCTTATATTTGCCTTCACCCCGGGGATGGTCAACATCCTTGATAAAGGCCAAGTAATCGTCCCAAAAATATTTCATGGTGCTGATCACCGGATTGGGCGCGGTTTGCCCCAGTCCGCACAACGAAGAGTCTTTTATCATGTAGGCCAGCTGTTTTAACGCGTCAAGGTCGGCCATGGTAGCTTTTCTGCTGGCAATCTTATTCAGCATTTCATAGAGCCGTTTTGTGCCGATCCGGCAAGGGGTACACCTGCCGCAGGATTCATCCATGGTGAACTCAAGGTAAAACTTGGCAATTTTTACCATGTTGTCTTTTTCGTCCATGACGATCATGCCGCCCGAGCCCATCATCGACCCGATGTCCAAAAGACTGTCGTAATCCATGGGAATATCCAGATATTCTTCCGGGATGACCCCCCCGGAAGGCCCTCCAGTCTGTACCGCTTTGAGCTTGCGCCCACCCTGTATACCTCCGCCGATGTCATAGATAATCTCCCGCAAGGTCATTCCCATGGGAACTTCTGCAAGACCCACATTCTTTATTTTTCCTGCCAGGGCAAACACCTTGGTTCCTTTGCTTTTTTCGGTGCCTATGGAGGCGAACCATTCCGCTCCCCTGATGATGATTGGAGATATGTTGGCAAAGGTCTCCACATTGTTTACGCAGGTGGGATATCCCCAGTAGCCTTCCTCGGCGGGATAAGGCGGCTTGTAATTCGGTTCGCCGCGTTTGCCTTCACATGAATTGATTAGGGCTGTTTCTTCACCGCACACAAAGGCGCCGGCCCCATATTTCAATTCGATCTCAAAGCTAAAATCCGTGCCGAAAATATTTTCCCCTAATAAGCCGATTTCCCTGGCCTGTTTTAAAGCCGTATCCAGCCTTGCTATGGCCAGGGGATATTCCGCGCGGATGTAAATTAAGCCTTTAGCCGCGCCTATGGCATACCCGCCGATGGCCATGGCCTCAATGACGGAGTGGGGGTCGCCTTCAAGTATGCTTCTGTCCATAAAGGCGCCCGGGTCGCCTTCATCGGCGTTGCAGATGATGAATTTAGTTTCCCCCGGCTGCTTTTTGGTAAGTTCCCATTTGAGCCCGGTGGGAAAACCGCCGCCGCCGCGGCCGCGCAGCCCGGATTTTTTTACTTCTGCAATAACCTCGTCCCTGGACATTTGGGTTATTGCTTTGCCTAATGCCTCATAGCCGCCAAAAGCGATATATTCATAGATATCCTCGGGATTTATGAGCCCGCAATTGCGCAGGGCAATACGCAGTTGCTTTTTATTATCAATAACTGCTTCCACCATGGGTACCTCCTTTAGGCCCTTGCAAAATCAACGTTTAAAGCCATGTTTTCTACGGGATGCCCTCCCTTAAGATGCTTTTCAACAATATCATGAACATTGTCTTTCTTAACATTTCCGTAAAGCACAGTTTTTTGTCCGGGGATATTTACCTGTACAGTGGGCTCTGAGTGGCAGTACCCGACACATCCCACAGGTACAACATTAACATTGGAGAGCCCTTGCCTGCCAATCTCCTCTTTAAAGGCATCGAAGGTTTCCTTAGCCCCGGAAGATATTCCGCAGGTTGCCATGCCTATAAGAACATCTATTTTTTCTCCGGCATTTTCGCCGTTTTGCCTTAAGCCCACTTTATTCCGGTATTCTTCGCGAGTTTTCTTTAATTCATCCAGGGATTTGATCTTCATGGCTGCAACTCCTTACTCCGGTAGGAATTCAGAATATTGTCAAGTTCCTCCTCCTTAACCCGCCCATACACATCGTCATCAACCATCAGTACGGGCGCCATGCTGCACGTCCCTAAACACCTCACATCTTTCAGAGTAAAGAGGCCATCTTCAGTTATTTCGTTAGACTCGATGCCCAGCTTTTCTTTCAGCCTTTCCATGGTCTTGTCAGCGCCCTTGACGAAACAGGCCGTGCCCATGCAGGCGCTGATAGTATGTTTCCCCCTGGGTTTGGTAGTAAAGTAGGAATAAAAACTTACCACCCCAAAAACTTCTGCCCCGGGGATGCCTAATTTTCTTGCGACATAGAGCTGAACATCACGTGGAAGATATCCGAAAATATTTTGCGCCTTGTGCAGTATTTCTATCAAAGCGCCTTTTGTAGTCTTCAGGCTATTTATAAATGCTTCAAGTTCAGCAAACTTGTCCGCCGGCAAATTTTCATGCGCCGGCGCTGTTACGCTGATTGCCTGTGGTTTTGTCATATGGCATTCTCCTTCCTTTTTCATATATATCCGCTCAATATATTCTGTTTTAAAAAGGAATATTTTACTCCAAATATCACAAAACAGAAGCCTATGTTGCTCCGAATCATAAAAAGAAAACCCGCTCACGCGGGCTGCCTTTGATTTAATTTAAAAATGTAAATAGTCAAATGGCCAATCGAACATTTTTCCCGGTATGGCCTTGTTATTGTAAAAACAAATTTGCGTGAAGTACTTGGTATAGGTGTTAACATTTAAATGCCTGCTGCCACAACCTTTTATGCCTATAACTGTAAATATCAACAAAAACATTCTGGATTATAAAGGATGCTGGTTATATTTTTATTAATATATCGTACCCCAAATTTATAGTAGTTAATTGCATTTTAATACTTGGCCGCACTTTTTACCAGGCATAGCCGTGCCTTCCCTGACTACTTCGTGACCGTTGACAAAGACATATTTAATCCCGGAAGGTCTTGCCTCCGTGTTTTGTAGTGTCGTGTTGTCCTTGATCAAGTTATAATCAAAAATTGTGATATCCGCCCAGCAGCCGGCCTTTAGGAATCCCCTGTCCTTTATTCCAATACGTTCAGCAGATTTACCTGTCATCTTGGCTATTGCTTCTTCAAGGGAAAAAATATT
>CBEULQ010000227.1:0-5129 GCA_965543975.1 uncultured Desulfocucumis sp.
ACAGTAAGGTGTGTCTCCTTATCTTTAACACACTACACTCATTAATGTGGGTGTTATTTTTTTGTCTAAACAGTCGAATTTACGCCTTTTAATGCATACTGTTTTATCAGGGGTTCGACCCTGATACGGGGGCCGGTATCGCCGGGGGACAACGGGGTCCCAAAAACGGGTCACAGACTGTGTCTGACCTGTAAAACAATCGGTTAAAAGGGAGGATTTGCCAACATGTGCGGGATAACCGGCTGGATAGATTGGGATAGGGATTTAACCCAACAGGGACAAATTCTCGGCGCCATGGCGGAAACTCTATCCTGCCGCGGGCCAGACGCGGAGGGGATGTGGCTTTCACAACACGCAGGCCTTGCCCACCGGCGCCTGATTGTGGTTGATCCCGAGGGCGGCGGTCAACCAATGATCCGCAAACGGGGGGATAGGGTCTACACCATTACCTACAACGGGGAGTTGTATAACACTCTGGATTTGAGGAGGGAACTGGAAAGCCGGGGCCATACTTTTTTAACCCGCAACTCGGATACCGAAGCCCTTCTGTTGGCTTATATTGAGTGGGGCGCCGCATGCGTGGAGAGGTTCAACGGTATTTATGCCTTCGCCATCTGGGACGAAGCGGAGCAGAGGTTGTTCATGGCCCGGGACCGGTTGGGGGTTAAACCGCTTTTTTACACCTGCCGGGGAAATTCATTCATGTTCGGGTCGGAGTTAAAGGCCCTTCTGGCACATCCTGACATACCTGCCGAGGTGGATGGTGATGGTCTGGCGGAAATAATTGTCATGGGACCGTCCCGGACACCCGGACATGGTATATTCAGGGGCGTTTTTGAATTAAGGCCCGGGCACTGCCTTGTGTATAACCGCGGAGGAGTCAACGTCAGAAGCTACTGGTCGCTGGAGAGCAAACCCCATACCGACAATCTGGAGCTAACCACCAGCACCGTTTATGAGCTATTAAAGGATACAGTGGAACGGCAGCTGGTGGCTGATGTTCCTGTTTGCTGTTTCCTTTCGGGGGGCCTGGATTCCAGCGCCATTACCGCCTTTGCGGCCGCTGCCTTTCGCCGGGATGGAATGGGTCCGGTTCATACCTATTCCGTAGATTATGTGGATAACGACAAAAATTTTAAGCCCAATCAATTCCAGCCCAATTCGGATTCCGACTGGGTGGAAAAGATGTCCGATTACCTGGGCACCATTCACCACAATATATATATCGACACCCCGGAACTGGTGGAGGCCCTCAGGGTGGCGGTCAGGGCCAACGATTATCCCGGCATGGCAGACGTGGATTCTTCGCTGTACCTCTTCTGCCGGGAGATAAAAAAGAATGCCACCGTAGCCCTTTCCGGGGAGTCAGCCGATGAAGTCTTCGGCGGTTACCCCTGGTTTCACAGTCAATCCACTTTATATAGCGGAACATTCCCATGGATAAGGATGACCTCCCGAAAGGCAAAGCTTTATACCAAAGAAGTGATTGAAGCCATAAATCCAGAGGAGTATGTTGCCGGGCGTTACATTGAAGCATTGGAGGAGGTGCCCAGGCTGCCGGGTGAGGATGAGCACGAAAATCGCGTCAGAGAGATGTTCTACCTGAATATTACGCGCTTCATGCCCACCCTTTTGGATCGTAAAGACCGTATGAGTATGGCCGTTGGGCTGGAGGTAAGAGTGCCGTTCTGCGATCACCGGCTGGTGGAATACGTCTGGAATATTCCGTGGTCCATGAAAAGCTACCAGGGCAGGGAGAAGGGTATATTAAGGAGTGCCCTTAAGGAAGTATTGCCCGGGGACATTCTGGAGAGGCGCAAGAGCCCTTATCCAAAGACGCACAACCCCTCTTACCTGAAAGCGGTGAGGGAATGGATACTACAGATTCTCGACGATTCGTCCTCTCCGTTGCTTGGCTTGGTTAACGCTGATTATATCAGAAATATTGCGCTTAACGGGGCGCCTGAATTTAGCCCGGCGTGGTTCGGGCAGCTAATGGGCGAGGCGCAGTTGCTGGCTTATCTCGGCCAGTTTGACACCTGGCTCAAGGATTATAAAATATCAATCAAGCTGTAACAGATGAAATAATATTTAATTAACCGGCCAGATTATTAACCGGCCGGTGATTTTGTGTTACAATATGAATGAATATTCACTCGGAGCGGAGGTTGTGTAATTGGATTTTAAGAATATTATCTATGAGGTGAAAGACGAAAGGTTTGCGGTTATTACTTTAAACCGGCCGGACAAACTCAATTCATTCAACAATGAGATTTGTGGGGAAGTGGCTAAGGCTCTGGAGATGGCTCAAAATGACGATAATGTCAGGTCATTGGTAGTTACCGGCGCGGGCAAGGCATTCAGCGCCGGAGGGGAATTAGCGGCTCTCACGGCTGCTGACACTGTTTTAAAGAAAAGAGAAATACTGGACAACGCCGCTATGATAATAGAGGCGCTGCACGCTTTTGAAAAACCGGTGATTGCCGCTGTCAACGGTGTGGCGGCGGGCGCCGGCACCGCCGTGTTACTGGCCTGCGATATCATCATAGCCTCGGACAAGGCCCGTTTTGCTCCCAATTTTGTCAATATAGCCGCGGTTCCCGACAGCGGCGCTTCATGGTTCTTACCCCGCCGGGTGGGCTATCACAAGGCAGCGGAGCTTATGCTCAGCGGGTCCGTGCTGGATGCCGCCGAGGCTTTGTCCCTGGGAATATTCAACCGCGTGGTTGAGGACGGGCGGCTTTACGATGAGGTTTTTGCCCTGGCGGGCGCCCTGGCCTGCGGTCCGGCCACGGCACTGGCCCGGATTAAGAAAATGTTGAAAGCCGGTCTGGAAAACAACCTTACTTCCCAATTGGAACTGGAGGCTTCTTACCAACTGCTGGCCTGGACGGATGATGATTTCGTGGAGGGGGTTACAGCTTTCCTCCAAAAGCGCAGGCCGAAATTTAAGTAGGATAGGAGTAAAGAGTACAGGAGTCAGGGGTGGGACAGGGGGACAGGTCCCTTGTCCCGGTTAGGGACAAGGGACCTGTCCCCCTGTCCCACCAAGATTCTGACTCCTGAATTCTGACTACTGACTACTGACTAGACATCCCAACGTATGCTTCCAGACCAGTTTATATAAAGGCAGTTTATTAATTTCTCCCCTGGTCACAAGGCCTGTTTCCGCCACCAGTTTTCCCCCGGCCAGAAGCTGTATTTTCCCTGCCGGGAGCCCCTCTTTGACCGGGGCGGTAAATTCATTATCAGATATTATTTCCCATTCGATTGAATCAATTCCCCCCAGAGGAACCGTGACGGCAATATCTCTCCGTACTGTGAGGGGAGCCTCACGCTGCACGCCGTCTTCTACGGGTATGGAGTAAACGGTTTCACCTTCCCTGGCAAAAATTAATTTCTCAAACTGGCTGAAACCGTAATCTAAGAGGTGAATGGAATCCCTGTAGCGGTCCCCGCTGTTCAACACCACGGCTATGAGCCTGTGACCGTTCCTGGTGGCGGAAGACACCAGGCATCGGCCAGCTTTGCTGGTGGTGCCCGTTTTTACTCCATTGGCTCCCTGATAGCTCCACAGCATTTTATTTGTATTGCTTAAACTCCTCGGTTGCCGCGGGCCGTTTATGGATTTGCTTCTTGTTGAAACAATCCTTTGAAATACAGGGTTTCTCAGGGCGTACCTGGTGATAAGCGCAAGGTCGTAGGCGGTGGAAAGGTGCCTGTCGTCCGGGAGGCCGTTGGTATTCATGAAGTTGGTGTTGAATGCGCCCAGACGCAGGGCTTGACAATTCATAATGTTGACGAATATTGCTTCTTTGCCGGCTATATGTTCTGCAATGGCTACACAGGCGTCGTTGCCCGATCGCATTAAGGCGCCGTATAGCAGTTCTTCCAGGGATAGATGTTCGCCTTCTCTGAGGTATATTGAGCTTCCTTCCACACCGGCGGCGTTTTTGCCCACTGTTGTCATTCCCTTTAAATTGCCGCACTCAATTGCTACCAGGGCTGTCATGATTTTGGTAGTGCTGGCTATGGGCCTTTTCTGGTGGGGGTTTTTGGCGAATAGAATCTGACCTGTTTCCGCATCCATTAAAACCGCCGCGGCTGCGGACACCGCCACACCACCTGTATTGTTCCGCGGCATTTTTGCAGAGGCAGGCAGCTCAGGCTCGTATATAAATATTGCGTCATCCATTGTCTCTTCGGTTTGTGCGTATGCCTCCCGGGCGCCAGTCATACATAGCAGGAAGGCAAAAAGGAGCAACGCGGACACAACTGTTTTCCAGGCCATACAGTACCACCCCGTAAATAGTTTTTCCATGTAGTAGGGTGCCCTGCATTAAATAAACTATGAGACAAAATTAATGGAGACGCATTATTCAGCCTTGTTGAAAGCCAGGGTTCCCGCGGTGATGAAAACCACCGACATTATTCCCACCACTGCCATGTCCGTGCCCAGGGGGAATTGAATCAGCAGCTCCCGGGCAGGGGACGCTCCGTACATAATATTGCGCAGGGCGTCTACTCCGTAGGTGAGGGGGTCGATCCGCATCAGTTTTTCCATCCAGCCGGGCACGCCGCGCAGCGGAAACATGGCGCCGCTGAGGAAAAAAAGCGGCATAACGATGAAGTTCATCATCATTTGAAAGCCTTCCATGGTGTCCATCCTTGAGGCGATGGTTATCCCCAGGGAGGTGAGGGAGAAGGCTATTAAAAACAGCACCACGAAAAGTTTCAGTATGGTGATCAGTGAAAGGTGAACCCCCACCAGGGGTGCGAAAAGCAGCAGAATGGAACCCTGCAGCATGGCTATGGTACTGCCGCCCAGGGCTTTTCCCAGGGCCACAGCCCAGCGGGGCACCGGCGCCACCAGCACTTCTTTTAAAAAACCGAATTCTCTGTCCCATACTATGGATATAGCCGAAAAAATGGAGGTGAAAAGCACGGACATACCGATTATACCCGGGTACATGAACTCCAGGTAACTGAAACCTTCCGGGGCGGCAGGCAGGCGAAAAGTGGCCGCCAGGCCGTTGCCCACAATGAGTAGGTACATCAGGGGCTGCCCCAGCATTCCCGCTATTCTTGTTTTTTCCCTTAAGAATCTAATAACGTCCCTTAACCAGATG
>CBEULQ010000228.1:0-5116 GCA_965543975.1 uncultured Desulfocucumis sp.
ACGGTGACCGGCACGTCCGTCAAGTACACCAACATGCCGTCAGGCGATTATGTCTATGAGGTTCACTCTTATAGCGACCGCTTTGGTGAATCGCCGGATGGCAGCCAGGTTTCTTTTACTCTGGTCTTCCCGACGATGCAGGCTCCGGGCAATCTGACGCAAAGTATTACAAACGGCAATGACATTACCTTGAAGTGGAATGCCGTCACTTACGCAACAAACTACAAAGTTTATCAGGTCATCGACGGGCAAAAAGTCTTGAAAAGTACGGTGACCGGCACGTCCGTCAAGTACACCAACATGCCGTCAGGCGATTATGTCTTTGAGGTTTACTCTTACAGCAGCCGCTTTGGTGAATCGCCGGATGGCAGCCAGGTTTCCTTTACCCTGATATTCACGACAATGCAGGCCCCCGGTAATCTAACGCAAAGCATTACAAACGGAAATACCATCACCTTGAAGTGGGATGCCGTCAGCTACGCAACGAACTACAAAGTCTATCAGATCATTGACGGACAAAAGGTCCTGAAAAGCACGGTGACCGGCACGTCCGTCAAATATACCAACATGCCGGCCGGCGATTATGTCTTCGAGGTTCACTCTTATAGCGACCGCTTCGGTGAATCGCCGAATGGCAGTCAGGTTTCCTTTACTCTGGTCTTCCCGACGATGGAGGCGCCGGGTAATCTGACCCAAAGCATTACCAAAGGGAATGACATCACCTTGAAGTGGGATACAGTCACTTACGCATCGAACTACAAAGTTTATCAGATAATCGACGGTCAAAAGATCTTGAAAAGCACGGTGACCGATGCGACCGTCAAATATACCAACATGCCTGCCGGCGATTATATCTATGAAGTTCACTCTTTTAGCGACCGCTTCGGTGAATCGCCGGTAGGCAGCACGTTGAACTTCACATTGATTTGGCCGGTGGTACAACCGCCGGTTCTGAAATGGACCGTATACAACGTCAACAATATTACCCTGTCCTGGCAGGCAGTTACTTGGGCGAATGAATACCGCGTCTACGAAGTAACGGGAGACGTCCGGGAGTTGCTCTATAAGGGAACGGCGCTGAGTTACAATCTCTTCAACTTGCCGGAAGGTACTCACAATTACGAAATTACAGCGTATAGCACCCGCTTCGGCGAATCGGCACCTTCCAACAGGTTAACAGAGACAATCGTTTATCCGGTGATGCAGCCTCCGGTGGCCGGATTGAAGTTGCTGAACACTACCAGTGCTCAAATCTCCTGGGACTTTATCACCTACGCCAACGGTTATAACGTGTACGAAATAATCGATGGCAAACCGGTTCTGCTGACGAAAAACTTGAACAA
The DNA here is from genome assembly GCA_965543975.1 of uncultured Desulfocucumis sp. Lineage (GTDB taxonomy): Bacteria > Bacillota > Desulfotomaculia > Desulfotomaculales > Desulfocucumaceae > Desulfocucumis. The sequence continues at coordinate 1,344 of CBEULQ010000228.1, forward strand.
TCTGTCTTATACAGTTTCCGATCTTTCGTATGCGGACCATGAATACTATGTCACTTCATTCAGCAATTCGTTTGGCGAATCGGAGCCGTCCAACACAGTTATCGCCAAACTGATTGTTGACACTGAGTCGCCGGTAACAACCGCTAATGCACCGGCCGGTTGGACGAATCTAAGCGCAGTGGTCACCTTGACTGCAACAGACAACGAAACCGGTGTCGCAAACACTTACTACTCTGTAAACGACAATGCTTTCGCAGAAGGTAATTCTTTTACAGTCAACACAGAAGGCATTAACAAAGTTTCCTTCTACTCGGTTGATAAAGTGGGCAACATTGAACAAACACAAACAATAGAAGTGAAAATTGATCAAACGGCACCGGTCACCGCAGCTAACGTTCCTGCGGCCTGGTCTAAGGAAGATGTCATTGTGAGTCTGACCGCAGCGGACACACTTAGCGGTGTTGCCAAAACTTTTTATTCGATCAACGGTTCCGATTACATGCAAGGTACCACCTTCACTGTAAACAAAGAAGGCATACACAAGATTACCTTCTACTCGGTTGATGTGGCTGGCAACGTTGAGGCAGTGAATACAGTTGAAGTGAAGATAGACAAGACCGCACCGGTCATCATCATGAATCTGAACGACGAATATGAACTTGGAACTACGTTGCAACTGATGTATTCGGCAGATGATAACTTATCGGGTGTGGTCTCCGAAAAAATGAATGTTTCCGGCCCGGACACATCCACTGGAAACCTGTTGGCAAATGGTACGTCTATTGAACTCGATAAGCCGGGAGTATACAACGTCATTGTCACAGTAACCGATGCTGCGGGCCTGAGCACCACGATCCAAAAACAGTTCGTAGTATATATTCCTGCTGCCATTGAAGTGACACCGAAGGTCATGAAAGGTAACAAGGGTGTGTTCACCGTCCGTGTTGACCTGCCGGCGGGCTACAGCACCCAGGGTTTTGATCTGAACACCGCAAGACTTAATGGCGTAAAGGCACTCACCAGCAACAATGGATACTACAGCCAAGCGAAAATCGGCCAGTTCAAGTTTGAGCGTTCCGACTTCACTTGGACCCCATCCGAAGTGATTGTTGAGTTCCGCTGTTATGTCGATGACTATCTGGTAGTCGGTCAAACCAACGTTAAAGTGCAAAAATAACGCTTTAACCAAAATCCCCCTGCGGCTTAGTGAACTGGTACCCTCTAATTAGACAACGGGTATAGTTAAAGCGAACAATTTTTCAATTAAACTGCCTTGGGGACATGTAACCCAGGGCAGTTTGTTTTTATGGATACAGCTTGCTTACGGACGAACAGGTTCAGCCACTGGCTGGATCTTTTCTTTTCATTCAAAAATTACCGTCTAAAAATACAAAATTTTTGTTGAATTTTCATAATCAATCAAATATAATCAAAAGCAAGCACAAACAATCACAACAAATCAAAAACAATCACACAATGAGTCATGACGTTGCTCACATTTTTAAAATACAGGGAGGTGAGGGAGTTTCATTGTACAGTGAAGAGCGAAAGAAAAAAATTTTAGATTTTATCCAAAAACATGGAAAGGCTTCGGTACAGGAACTCACGGAGGTTTTTCAGGTTTCCGAATCAACGGTTCGCCGGGATTTGAACGACCTGGAAGATGCCAAGCTGCTAAAACGGGCCCACGGTGGCGCTTTATCTTTACAGAATGTAAATTTTGAGCCTACTGTTGGCGAAAAAATGGTAACACACATAAAAGAAAAACATGCCATTGCCAAAAAAGCGGTGGAACTGATTGAAGAGGGAGATACCATTCTGCTAGATGCCGGCACCACCACCTTTGAACTGGCTAAAGAATTAAAAACCTTTTCCAATTTAACGGTTGTAACAAATGATATTAATATTTCCCAGGAGTTGCTGCACCATCCGGGAATCGAAATTATGGTGACTGGAGGAATGCTGAGAAAAGAAACCCAGGCGATGGTGGGGCCAGTGGCAGAACAATCACTTGGCATGATCCGGGTGGATAAACTGTTTTTAGCCATCAATGGATTAGATTTGGAAGCGGGACTGACAACCCCCAATTTAATAGAGGCAGCCACCAAACGAAAAATGATTACAATAGCCAAACAGGTTATCTTATTGGCGGATCACAGTAAATTGGGGAAAGTATACCGGGCAAAAGTTGCCGATATTGCCGAAGTTAATCATGTTATCTTAGATAATGCCCTTGACGAAGAAATTCTCAATCAATTTAAAACAACGGGCATTAGCGTTCACCTTGTCCGCCCATAGGAGGAAACACATGCAGTCAAAAGTTGTAACTGTCACACTAAACCCGGCTCTCGATAAAACCATCACCATACCCCGCCTGGAAGTAGGTGGTCTGAACCGTGTGGAGCAAGTACGTATAGATCCCGGGGGAAAAGGTGTCAATGTAGCCAAGGTGCTGAAAAAGTTTTCCGTAGATGTCATTGCCACCGGATTTATTGGCGGTTCGGAAGGAGAGTTTATTCAAAGACGCTTAAAGGATATGGGGATTAAAACAGGGTTTCTGGAGGTTCAGGGCGTTACCCGCACCAATTTAAAAATCTTTGATAACGAAACAAAAGTAACAACTGAAATTAATGAGCCCGGTTTTGCCGTACTGGCTGAAGATTTAGCCGGGTTTCGTCATAAACTGGCTTGTTTATTACGGGACACATCGGTTCTTGTGCTGAGCGGAAGTGTACCCCGGGGAACTCCGGGGGATATTTACAGCGATTATATTGCCCTGGCCAAAGAGAAAAACGTGAAAACCATACTTGACGCCGATGGATTGGCAATGGCAGAAGGCATTAAAGCACGCCCCTTCGCGGTGAAACCCAACGTCCACGAACTGGGAGAATTACTGGGACGCTCCCTGAAAACTGAAAAGGAAATTATTGCCGCCGGCCGGGAGCTAATCCATGAAGGGATTACGATGGTGGTCATTTCCAGGGGAAGCGAGGGCGCCATTGCCCTGGCCAAAGAAGAAGCTTACCGTGCAACCCCATTCTCCATCATTCCCCAAAGCACGGTGGGCGCGGGGGATTCCATGGTTGCAGCCATGACCTATGCCGTTTTGGAAAATAAACCCCTGTCGGAAGTGGTCCGCTGGGCTGCTGCGGCTGGTACGGTGACGGCCTCCAAACCGGGTACGGAGGTCTGTTCCCTGAGCGAGGTGCAACCTTTATTAAACCAGGTACAGGTTACATCGATAGAGACTGAATAGCAAAATATAAGCGGAGGAGGAAAAGACTGTGAAGAAAATTTTAGCGGTTACAGCATGTCCCACCGGCATCGCCCACACCTATATGGCTGCGGAAGGCCTGAAGAAGGCAGCCGGGGAAAAAAATATAGAGCTCAAGGTAGAAACCCGCGGGGCCGTAGGGGTTGAAAACGGTTTAACAGCGGAAGATATAGCCGGAGCCCATGCTATCATTATTGCTGCGGATACCGATGCAGATGAGGGCCGTTTTGCCGGCAAGCCCATTGTGAAGGCTTCGGTTGGGGAAGCTATTAAAAACCCGGGCAAACTGCTGGATGAAGCGCTGGCTAAACAGCCGGCAACCCGGGACTATATCGCCCGGGCAGAAGAAACTAAAGTCCAGCGCAGCGCCCAACGGACAGGTGCTTATAAACATTTAATGAACGGTGTTTCCTACATGATTCCCCTGATAGCCGGTGGCGGGCTGATTATTGCCCTTTCCTTTATTTTCGGCATTGAGGCCTTTAAAGAAGAGGGTACA
>CBEULQ010000229.1:0-5111 GCA_965543975.1 uncultured Desulfocucumis sp.
AATATCCCCTGACTTGGTTCTCAGCCGCAACTCTTTGTTGTAGACTGCCCCTTGTTCTTCAAGTAAATGCATTAAGTCGTTTTTTTCATTTTCATCTATCCAGATATTCAAATCAACTGCTGTACAGCCTATGACCTCTTCCCGGGAGTAACCCGTAAAACGCAAAAAAGTATCATTTACATTTATATACCGGCAATCTGATAATCTGGTTATTGACATCATAATTGGGCTTGAATTAAAAGCTTTAGAAAAAAATTCCTCAGATAAACGAAGGGCCTCTTCCGCTTCCTTTCGCTCTGCAATTTCTTGTTTTAAATGTTCATTGGCCGATTTCAGTTCGTTTGTTCTCTCTTTGACCAGAGCCTCAAGGCGATTTCTGTGTTTTCTCAACTCATCTTCGATAACCTCCAGTTCTAAAAGACGCCGCTGAAGTTCGGGATAATAATTTTTCCGGATAGAGTGCTCCCCAAGTCCAATTAGTTTTTCACGTAAAGTTCCCCAGCTATCAGGGGAATTATAGTGATTCTTCATATAACACCTCGATATCCCTCTGTTTTGGCTTGCGCGGGTTGGTTTCCATACAAGGATCCTTCATAGCTTTTCCAGCAAGAAAAGGAATGTCACCCGGGCGCACACCCAGTTGACCAAGAGTACAGTCCATACCCAGCGCTTTTTGCAAGTAGTTAATAGCCTCAAGAATGGCCAGTTTTTTCTGTTTAAAGGACATGCCCCGCAGGTTAAGCCTCATGGCTTCGCCTATCAACTGGTATCGTTCGGCGACAACGTCGAAATTATAATTTATAACATGTCTCAATAGAATGGCATTGCACTCCCCATGAGAAAGATTTAAAAGTCCTCCCAGGCTGTGGGCCATTGCATGAACCGCACCCAGTATGGCATTGGAAAACGCCAGTCCGGCATGCAAACTGCCCAGCATCATCCTGCCCCGCAGCTCAAGGTTATCCGGATCTTTTATTGCCGAAAGCATGTTTGCGTTAATTAAACGAATCGCTTCTAGGGCATGCAGATCCGTAACCGGCGAATGGGCATTTGAGACAAAGGCTTCGATAGCATGGGTCAGCGCGTCAAAACCGGTGCAGGCTGTCAGGTGGGATGACATTGTAACATTTGTTTGGGGATCAATTAAAGCAATATCCGGAACAAGTGTTTTACTGACAATAGCTATTTTAACCATTTGCTGCGTGTCCGTGATAATTGCAAACTGAGAAACATCTGCCGAACTGCCTGAGGTCGTCGGTATGCAGATTAAAGGCGGGCAGGGAACCGGCACTTGATCAACGCCTTCAAAGTCGACAATGTACTTTTTGTTGGAAATTACAATGCCTATGCCTTTGGCGCAATCCATGGGACTACCGCCACCTACTGCCACGATGATATTACATCGCTCGCTTTGATAGACTTCAGCCCCGGCCATAACTTCTTCCGCACGCGGGTTGGAGCTGACCTCTGCGAAGACAGCATAAGGAAGACCTGCGTCTTCTATGCTGGCTGTTACTTCTTTTACCCATCCTGCGGCGACTATCCCGGGGTCAGTCACCACCAATACCTTGCGCGCGCCGAAATTCTTCGCATAACGACCCACCAGGTGTCGCGCCCCTAAGCCGAAGATGAATTCGGGCGCAACAAACTTGCGTAATTCCAGCTCATTATGCATGTTAATTATAGCCTCCCCAAAGCATGTGCTTGAAATCTATGGTTTAACCGCCATCAGCCTGTGGCGATGCGTTTTACGCACAAGCCCGTCGGTATTCCTCCGGAACTCTATAGTCGTAAACAAGGAAGTATTCAACTTTAAAATTGACAATACCTCCCAACAAAAAGAAATATTTACATAATTATTTCAAAACTATTCCATTCGTCTCCCACCGGCACATCAGCCATAACCTGACCAGGCCTACTACTTTGTTTTTCCTCCGCTATTAACCTGGATTTACTACCAACCTCTTTTGGGACTTTAATTAGTAGACGGATTTGTTTAGTAAACAGTTTCGTTTTATTACTTGTGTCATGGTTTTAGTTGCACCATGGGGAATGTAAACCACGGCTGGCTGGCGGCTCTTGTTGCTGAATCGTCAGCCGTGGCGCTTTTTTCCCGGCAGAATGACCAAGGGGTTTCCACCTTTAATGGCGGAAACCCCCTGGTTTCTTGAACGGTTCTAACAATTCTCTCCAAAATGGCTTATATGGCATTTTTTTTGTAAACTGCAGAAATCACAATGGGTTTTCCCATTATAGTCCGGCAGGTTGCGACCCACACCCAGTACCATTGCAATGGATTTGCTGGGCAGCATTAAATTTGAATTTGTAAGGCGAAGGCCAATTTGTTCCGCTTTAAGAAAATGAAAGATAGTTAGTATATCCTCAAGAGAACTCCAGTATGAGTGTCCGGGACCCATGGGAAAGGTCGTTCTCAAGCCTGCGTTATGGCAATGCTCATGGATTTTGTCCATAGTTGAAATACCGCTTTTAAGGATATATGCTGTTCCGGCGGCATTAAGGGCAAAAGCCTCCAAGGTTTTTCCGGCCTTACTATAGTAATCCTCACGGTCGTCAATTGCTCCGCCGATTGTAATGGCGAAAAGTATTAACTTGTCAGCTGTTCCCGCCACACTCACCAAAAGTCTGCTGGTTAACTTTTGCCCTCCCTCGATAAATAGCTCCTGCTCACCGGCGCCTAATATGTCAACCTCACGCCAAATCACAATTGGGCGAACAAGAGAGGCTGCTTCCGCCAAAATCTGGCGGTGTATTTCTACCGTGCTTGGACGGGGAGGGCTTTTGCTGTAATCAGCCCCTTCTGCCCGGAAAATATCTTCTACAGTCACATCCGGCAATGCAATTTCTAAAATCTTCGGTTCTGGCATGACTTTGTTTCCGTCCTTTTCTTAACCAACATTAAAATATGTGGATTCTGCAAAAATACTATTGAATTTGGGGTAACTCCCCAATTCAACAAATTCAACAGTATCGGCAATATTAGCTGCTCTGCGGTATTCACCCGAGGAAAGCAAAGCCAGTCTGGCCCCGGTACCCGCAGCATTGCCGATCATTTTTATTTTGCTTTCCAGTTCCGGCGGAATTAGTCCGATTATACATGCGCTGTGCGGGTTTAAGTAATTTCCAAAGGCCCCGGCCAATAGAACTTCTTTAATGTCGCACGGCTGAATACCATATATCTCCATTAAAACCCTGACACCTGCCGCCATTGCGCCCTTAGCCAACTGAAGTTCCCGGATATCACCCTGGGTAATCATAACCGGCCTGCCATGGCCGGTTTTTTTAGCATCTGCAAGTAAAAATGCTGCTTGCCCCTCGTGTTCTATAAGATTATTTTTAAACACTTTTGCAGCAGTATTTGTTAAATTGTCATAAGAAATGAATTTTCCCCTTTTATCAAGCATACCCAGCTCCAGTAATCCCGCCACCACGTCAAGCAAAGCAGAACCGCAAATGCCCAGAGGGCTACCCCTGCCGATTACGGAATATTTCAGTTCATCCCCAAAATAAACATGGTCAATTGCCCCGGCGGCGCCCCTCATGCCGCTGCTTATCTGAGCCCCTTCAAAGGCAGGCCCGGCCGCGGCAGAACAGGCAACTATTTTTTCTCTTGAGCCCAGAGCAATTTCGCCATTGGTGCCAATATCTATTACCAGTTTGATTTCTTTACTCCGGTCAATCTCTGTAGCCAGTAGCACCGCTGTTGTGTCGGCTCCGACAAAACCTGCGACATTGGGCAATATAAATATTTTGCCTGCCTGGTTTATGTCAATTTGAAGTGCTTTAGCATTTACCACCAGGGGCTCACTGATTGCTGCTACATATGGTGATACCGCTATATTCCGGGGGGTTATGCCAAGAAAAAGATGATGCATGCAAGTGTTTGCCGCAACGGATAACCCGTAGATTTGGTTTTTGCTTATACCGGCTTTTTCTGCCGCTTCCCCGATTAATTTATTTATTGCCTCTATCACAGCGGCATGTAATTTGTTAAGCCCGCCTTCCTCCCGTCCGGCAAAGGTGATACGGGAAATAACGTCAGCGCCGAACTTCGTCTGCGGGTTAAGCATCGACACCACAGTCAATTCATTCCCGGAATATAGGTCCAACAAGTATCCTACAATGGTGGTAGTGCCAATATCAAAAGCCATACCCAGCATAGTCCCCGTAGTGTCATGCTCCTCGATTCCCACTACTTTATTGCCATGTATAACCGCAGTAAGGCTGTGTTTGGCCTCACGAAGTACTTCCGGCAACCGGCGCAAGAGGGAAACCGGCACTTCCAAATCACCATGATTATAGCCGTGTTTAACCAGGCAATTTTTTAAACGTCGCCAATCTGAACGCTGAACATCCAGCGAAGGCTTCTCCACTTCAACAAAAATTTTGTTCAGGTGCGGCTCCACCTGAAATGCCCTTTCCTCAGAGGCTATTAAAATATTGTGCTGCAACTGCTTATGGTTGAGAAGCTCCACTGCAATATCGCTGTATATTTTAGTTGAGCAGGCTAAGCGAACTCCAGCCTCCAATTCCTTTTCCTCCAGCATATCCTGCTCCGCAGCGGTGGGTTGACCCGCTCCCGACAAAATCTTTACCCGGCATTTCCCGCACTTTCCCTGACCGCCGCAGGGAAAATCAAAATCAATTCCAGCCCCGTCCATTGCTTCCATAAGGGTGCTGCCTTCCAATACTTCTATTTCCAGATCCCCTGGTTGGAGAATAACTTTATAATCTTTCAAAGTAAATCCCCCCTTGATTAGTCAATTCAAAGGTTAGCAAAACGTGGGAAGCGGAGCCATGGGGACGGTTCGAGCGTCCCCGAAGTTCAGCGATAGAATCGGGGACATTCCTCCGGCCCAAGAGCAATACTGCAGAGAGAGGTGTGTCCCCATACCTTAATCGGGAAGACGATGGAACCGTCCCCGTGGCGTAGCGGGCATTAGCCTGGAAAAAAACTAAACTGCACCGGTAACTGATGCAGCCTTTCAACGCCCGTTAATCATCTCGGGATTTCATTGACTCGTTCCCTGCAATTTGATATAGTCCCCCCGGAAATAAGTTATCCCCAGGCCCACCGGCTTGTTTTCACCGTT
>CBEULQ010000230.1:0-5092 GCA_965543975.1 uncultured Desulfocucumis sp.
AAGATCATTTTAGAGAGTTAATAAAGGGCGAAATTAAAAACATAATGGTCTTTAATATGTCGAAGCTGCAATTATATTACCTTTTTGGCGATTACAATAGTGCCCTGGCAATTGCGGAACAGGCTTACCAAAACATGAATGCAATTCGGGGGTATATGCTTTCTGCCGAATACATCTTCTATTATTCCCTGGCGATCACTGCCGGGTATGATGGGCTGCCGGTAAAACAAAAGAGAAGATACTGGAGAATACTAAAAAAGAACCAGCAAAGGATGAAAAAATGGTCAAGTTTTTGTCCGGCGAACTTTCTGCACAAATACTTGCTGGTTGCCGCTGAAATGGCACGTCTGAGCGGAAAGGACGGCGAAGCCATGACTTTGTACGACCGGTCCATCCAATCTGCCCGGGATAATGGCTATGCGCAAAATGAAGCCATCGCCGGCGAACTGGCGGCCAGGTATCATCTTGCCCAAGGCCGGGACAAGATTGCTCAAGTCTATCTGACCGACGCCTGCCACGGTTATTACAGATGGGGGGCCGTAAGAAAAACACGAATGCTACAAGACCAGCATCCCCATCTGCTGGCCGGGATATCCAGGAAGGAAGAGAAGCCAGATACCGCAGAAATATTAAAAAGCGCCTTCAAGTTTCCCAATGATAACCACAAAAACTCCACCGGCGATCTGGAACTGTACACCATCCGGAAAGCGGTGCACAAACTTTCTGAAGAGACAGATCCGGAAACATTGCAAAAAAGCTTTTTGGAAATTGCCATTGAGAATGCCGGGGCCGATAAGGGGTATCTGATTCTGGAAAAAGACGAAAAACTATTTGTTGAAGCTGCAAAGGATAGCGATATGTACACTGCGGCGGTAGTAATACCCGTTCCCCTGGAGAAAAGCCTTAGACTCTCCCGGGCGGTGGTTCGGTATGTAAACCGGACTCTTGATCCGGTGGTGTTGAATGACGTGAAACAGGCCGGCATCTTTGCCAGAGACCCATATATTGCAAAATCCCGTTCCAAATCCATTGTCTCCCTGCCGTTGTTGTTTCAGAGCATACCTGTGGGTGTACTTTACCTGGAAAACACCATGATGGCCGGAGTGTTTACGCCGGCCCGGCTGGAAATGTTGAAACTATTAACCAGCCAAATGGCGTATATTAAAAAAATGCAATCCTTATTAGTTGGGGATATTCCTATTAAGGAAAGGGGACACACCTCCTTCGGAGGAATGTCCCCAATTAATGAGGTGTGTCCCCAATGCTTAGACGAGGATACCGCAGGAGCAAAAGATGAAATGCTTAAACCTCTAATTGAACCCCTCACGGAACGGGAACTGGAGGTCTTAAGCCTAATTGCAGCCGGTATGTCTAACAAGGAAATTGCCCGGGAGTTGCAGCTGACTGTAAATACTGTCAAGACCCATGTCTTGAAAATATATGAAAAGCTCCAGGTAAACAGGAGAGTTCAGGCCGTAACCAGGGCGAGGGAATTAAAACTGTTGAAAAAAGAAAAAAATTATATGTTTAGCCGTGCATAAGTTCAGGACATTCATAAGTTGGGGACAGGTATGTCCCCTAACCTAGTTTGGAGGTGTGCCACCATACCTTGTATGAATATGTATCCCTTTTCCTTAAAAACATCCCTTTCATTACGGAATAGGGATGTTTTTTGTTAAAAATATTCTATCTCACCCTTTTGGGTTTCGGCGCAGAGGGATGTTTTTTTTGAAAAAATATTCTGTCTCACCCTTTCGGGTGATGCTTTTTGAGAACAAATTTTGTAATTTAGAAAAAACATGAGACATATCATAAACATTGCTTCCGATTTATTATCATCCCAGCGGGAGGTAATAAACGTCAGGGTACGGTGAGTAATTATCGTGCCTGCCAGCGCGCAAAGGAAGAGGTACTAAAATATTTTTTAGCGCCTCTTTTTTTATGTAATCCAAATCAATTTATTTAGGAGGGGTTTTATGGACAAATTTATCCGCGTAGACATGACTGAAAAGAAAGTTGCCACAAGTGATGTTCCCGGGAAGTACGCAGGATTGGCAGGCCGTGGTCTTACTTCAAACTTTGTAGCAGAGGAAGTAAAGCCCACCTGCCATCCCCTGGGCAAAAACAACAAGCTGATTTTTGCCCCCGGCTTTCTCAGCGGAACCACCGCCGTCAATTCCGGTCGTATTTCCGTGGGCGGCAAGAGCCCGCTTACCGGTACCATCAAGGAAAGTAACGCCGGCGGCACTTTCTCACAGAAAATGGCCAGAATGGGCATCAAAGCTCTCGTTATCGAAGGAATGCCCGCTGAAGACAAGTTCTACATAATCAAGGTAAATATGAACGGCGTTAGCATCGATGAAGCTCCGGCTGAAATCATCGGCGGCTGTGGAAATTACAAGGCTATTCAGGTCTTAAACGCAAAATACGGTGATAAAGTAGGTATTGCATTGGCCGGGCCGGCTGGAGAACATCGCCTGCCTTCCGCCAACATCTCTTTCAAAGATCCCGAGAGCAACATCCGTAGCGCCGGCCGCGGCGGTCTGGGTGCGGTCCTGGGTTCCAAGAAAGTTAAAGCTATTGTTATCGACGACACCGGCGCGCCAGGCGTCACCATCAAGGACCCCGAGAAATTCAAGGAAGCCGCCAAAGTATTTGCCAAAGCTCTTATGGATCATCCGGTTTCAGGGCAAGGCCTGGCTCTGTACGGCACCGATGTTCTGATCAACATACTGAATGAAGCCGGCGGCCTGCCAACCCAAAACTTCAACAGGGGCCGTATGGACTGGAACACAAATATCTGTGGCGAAACCATGAATGCAAACATCACCGAGCGTGGCGGCGATGGCAAAGTCTCCCACGGCTGCCATGCCGGCTGCGTCATCCGCTGTTCTCAGTGGTATCCCGACAAGAGCGGCAAATACATTACCAGCGGTTTCGAGTATGAGACCATCTGGGGTCTGGGCGCTAACGCATGCATCAAAGATCTGGACGACATCGCCTACATCGACCGCGAAATGGATGAAGTCGGCGTCGACAGCATCGAGACTGCCGTAGCTGTTGCAACAGCCATGGAAGGTGGCCTGATTCCCTGGGGAGACGGCAAAGCTGTACTGGATATTGTTAAACAAATCGCTGTTCCAACTCCGCTGGGTCGGATTATTGGTTCCGGTGCTGCTGTAGTCGGCAAATGCTGCGGTATGTATAGAGTGCCGGTTGTAAAGGATCAGGCTATCCCCGCTTACGATCCGCGTCCGGTCAAGGGTATCGGCCTGACCTACGCAACTACACCCATGGGCGCCGATCACACCGCTGGCTATTGCATCTCCGGCAACATCTTACAGGTAGGTGCTAATATGGACCCGCTCAAAAAAGATGGTCAAATCGAGTATGCCCGTGCCATGCAAATCGGGACTGCAGTTATTGATAGTACCGGTATGTGCCTGTTTACCTACTTCGGGATTGCTGATAATACTGCCGGCTTCCAAGCACTGATCGACATGATCAATGCTCAATACGGCCTTTCCCTTACAACTGGTGATATTCCCGAAATCGGCAAATCCATCCTAAAAGTTGAGCGTGCCTTCAACACAGCAGCCGGCTTCAATAATGCTCACGACCGTCTGCCCGAATTCTTCGAGTATGAGCCCTGCCCGCCGCATAATGTGGTTTGGGACTTCACCCCCGAAGAAATCGACGAAGTCTACAATTTCTAATCAACCGATATATTTATACTTACTTATGATGAAAAATGGGATAAAGGAATGAATTGTTAAAGGGAGTGTTTGATTTATATGCCGGAAAAAGACAGGAAAACCATTGAGGTAAGGGGTTTTCTTCATTTAGATGGTGTTTTTAGGAAAAAAAACTGGCCCATCCCTTTAATAATTGATCTTGAAGAGCCGATTAAAGGAACTGAATTGGCAGAAAAACTCGAGATTCCCAGGGATGAAATTGAAGTAATTATTGTAAACGGCATAGCCCAATCTTTAAACCACCCAATCCACCCAGGCGACCGTGTAGCTTTTCTGCCACCGGGCTGTCCTGGCCCATACCGGATAGCTCTGGGGTTTTATGGAAAAAACCAAGATAACAAATATAGCTTTATACTGAAAAAAAAGTAGAAAGAACCAAAAGGAAGGATTTTGTATGGAATTGATGCGTACAACGCCTTCCTTTTTTCATTATCCTAAACAGTTATGCGCATAATTATTGTGATTACCGGCAAAGTTAAGTTCGGAACATTCCTTCGTGAAAATTGTTAAGAAGTAAGGAATTTTAAGCAACATAAGAAGGTGTGTCCCCTGACATTAGAAAGGAGGTGGGGTCGATGGTGGACACCAGCGGCAGGGCGGAATTGAAGAGTTCCATCAATAATGCCCAGAATGTGCTGATGGAAATGGGCCCGGTAATCGATAAGATCAGCGGCCAGAATGAAAAAAACAGATTGAAGGATCTTTGCTATAAAGCCGGTACCCTGCTGGATGAAGCAAATCGAAGATTGTAAGTTTTAATAATTAACCCGATAAAATCCGGTTCAAGCCCGGATTTTATCGCTTTAAAAAGCGGAATCCTTACTCGGAATGAATTTTTGAGGTCGCCTTTTCTGTATAGGGATTTAGAATAAGGGGTTTTTGTCGATAAATATATAGACAGACAAAATAACTTGTAATGGATCAATCTAAGGGAGGTATGGTTATGGATATTGCGGCCATGTCTGTGGTGATGCAACAGTCCAAACTCCAGGAGTCGGCCGCCTTGCTTGTTATGAAAAAGGTCATGAATACGGCGAATCAAAACGGCGGCGAGATTGTGGCCATGTTATCGGAATCGGGTGTGCCGAAAATGGCTGAGGGGCACCTGGGAGGTAATATAGACACTTATATATGAACCGGATACGATTCCGGTTTATTTTTTTCTATAGCTGCAGACACTTACCATGTTTTTTTGAAACTCCTTTTGTTTTTATCGCTATGGGTTTTATGATTAAGTTTGCCATCCCTATCGTCAACCAGTCCGTTGAAAAAAGAAAGTCCAAGGAACAAACATATAATACTGACGATAATCATGATAAGGATCTCCAAAGGTAATC
>CBEULQ010000231.1:0-5090 GCA_965543975.1 uncultured Desulfocucumis sp.
GAGAGTGAGGGGGAGATGGGATGGCTTTCCGTGTGTCTTTGTCATAATACTACCTCCATTTCTTTTCATTTAATTGAATTTTCAAACATTTAACAATAAAGTAGTGGCTCATGCCCATGTTCCACATATGACATTGACATCTTATCCCCGACCTTTGAGGACGGGGTCTTACAGGCTGTTAGCGAGATAATAGATTTACTTGACCCGGCTATATTTGACTAGTCAACAATCTATACAAAAAAATTTGCTATTCAAGGTTAGAAGATATTCTATTCAATAAGCTTTTTAGAGTCCTAACTTCTTCTTCGGTAAAACCTTTTTCCGCTTCTTCAATGCATTCCACCGCTATTGGTACAATCTGGTTCCTCAAGGTCTGGCCTGCATCAGTTAAATAAATTAAAAATGATCTCCTGTCATTTGGACTGACCTGCCGTTTGACAAGTCCCTTATTTTCCATTCTGTCTAAAGTTCGCGTTAAAGCTCCTTGGTCTTTCAAAGTTCTCTCCGACAGTTCCTTTTGGCTAATTCCACCCTTTTCAAACAACCGGTTCATGATCATCCATTGTTCAGTAGTGATATCAAAGGACTTTATCTTTCTCATCAGATTATTTTTCATTTTTAAATCCGCCCGGCAAAGGATAAAACCAAGGGTATCCTCATCTCTGAAAATAATCGCCACCACCCAAAAACATATTGATCAGACAATTATTGCCTAATCAAATATTACCACGTTTCCTGGATTTGTCAATACATCTCACCGGGAAGACAAGGGGACAGGGACTTGTCTGAGGGGGCGGTAATGATCTATAACACTGCTAAATCCATGGCCGGATTTTTTTACTGTACTCTAAATATTTATCTCCAAAAGTATCCAGCATTTTTTTTTCTTCAATGGGTATAAACATGAAATTAATAATAATTAAGAAAGCAAGGGGAGAAATAAAAGAAATAAGATTGCCCAAAAATAATGATACTCCCAAAAGCACTAAAGTCATCCCTAAATACATTGGATTTCTTGTCAATCGATAAGGACCTTCTGTAACCAGGCAAGTAGATGGGCGAAAATCATGGGGTGTATTATGTTTTTTTAGTAAACCCCCTGACCAGATTATAAAAAACAAGCCCAGGCTTATGACTAAAATTCCAAAAAGATTATAGGGGAAAGGTATTAATCCAAGATCAGGAAAAATAAATTTAAAAAATATACTGAGAATGAGACAAAGAATAAAATAAAAAGGCGGTATGCCCGGAGTTTTATTCATTTTATAGCTCCCCATTAATCATTTTTTAAAGTATTTTACTAAATTTTACCATGACAAAAGTATACTATACAAAACATTAAGGTCGCAATATTGTTTCGCGTCCTTAATTGGGTCGTACCAGCGAAGCTTCGCTGGAACTACCCCTTAAAGCATGTTTATCTATACGGGAAAGAGGCCTCCGGGCTTGTTTCGGAGGCGGTTCACGAAAGGTTATTGGCAATTACGGCATTATAACTTATAATTATATTAAAACGACCGTTTGGTTGATGGGGCGTGGATATGAACAAATACCAAGAAATAGTAAAGGCTGCGGCAAAGGTTTTCAAGGCTAAGGGCTACCATGCGGCCACCGTGCAGGATATCGCCAGCGAGGTGGGGATGCTCAAGGGAAGCCTGTATTACCATATACAAAGCAAGGAGCAGCTTTTGACCGAGGTTATCATCTGTGCCGTCAATGTTTTAAACGAAGGACTTTCAAAGGTTGTGGAGTCGGACCTCCCGGCGGAGGAAAAATTAAAGAAGGCTATTCTGTTTCACCTGCAAGCCTACCTGGGCAATGAGGAGCTACCTGTCTATTACAATGAAATAACAAAACTACCGCCGGCCCCACGGGAAAAGCTGAACGCCGCCATCAAGGAATACGAGGACATGTGGATGAAGATACTTCGGGAGGGCGCGGGGATTGCCTTTCGGGAAGATTTGCCCGCCCGCATTATGCTGCAGTCCATTTTCGGAATGTGCAACTGGGCCAACAGGTGGTATCGTCAGGAGGGGTCCCTTTCCCCAGCGGAGATGGGAGAGATTTTCAGCAAAATATTCCTGGACGGAATAAAGATAAGGAATTAAATTTTTTTTGCACAAACCAAACAAACGGTAGGTTGTGGCTGGGCTATAATCCTTTATGGAATTAAAATAATTTTTAAAGAGGTGCTGACATGACTGCAGCGAAGACAATCGGTGAAGGCTGGGATGCCCTTTTTTATCCTTCTTCTATAGCCGTTGTGGGAGGGTCCGGCGACCTTAAAAAGCCGGGCGGGATTGTTCTGGAAAACCTTAAGACCGGAGGGTATGGCGGGGCGGTATACCCGGTCAACCCTGGCTGCCGGGAATTAAATGGATTGAAGTGCTACCCTGACTTGACCTCCATCCCCGGGCAGGTTGACATGGCGGTGATAGCTGTGAAGTCACATCTTGTCCTGCCCATTCTTAAGGAGTGCTCGGCCAGGAAAATCCGGGCGGCCATTATTTTCAGCTCCGGCTATGGGGAGGTAAATGAGACGGGATTGCAAGCCCAAAGGCTGATTGGGGAAATGGCCGCCGATCTTAATATGCGGATTTGCGGACCCAATACCATGGGTATGGTAAACTATCTGAATAAAATGCACGCCGCCTTTGTTTACGGCTTCAAACTGCCGGCCATGCCTGACCATACGGAGAACGGCATCGCCCTTATATGCCAGAGCGGCGGGGTGGGCTGCAGCATTCTGCAGGCCTTCCACCAGCGGGGCCTGGATGTGGCAACCTACGTTTGCACCGGCAACGAGGCAGCCACCGACTTCTCCGACTACATTAATTATTTCACCGGACGTCCGGAGATAAAAATGGTGGCCTCATACATGGAGGGAATCCGTGACGGCCGGAAATTTGCCCTGGCCGCAGAGGCTGCCCTGGCCGCCGGAAAGCCAGTTGTGATTTTGAAATCGGGCACCAATGAGGCCTCCGCCCGTGCCGCCCGGTCTCACACAGGGGCACTGGCGGGGTCCGCCTCGGTATACAGGTCATTGTTCCAGCAAAAGGGAATTATAGAAGCGCAGAGCATCGGTGAAATGGCGGCGATTTTAAGCCTTTTAGCCACCGGCAGAAGGCCTGCCGGCAAGGGTGTGGCCATAGTGGCATCATCAGGGGGCCAGGCGGTGATAGCCGCCGATAAATTCTCCGGCGCCGGCCTGGAATTGGTCCAGTTGAACCGGGATATCCAAAAAAAAATCGCCCGGGAACTGCCGCCTTTTGCCGGAGTGAGCAATCCAGTGGATCTAACCGGACTGGATATTGTTTTCCACGGGCTTTTCCAGCGCTGCGCATCCGCTGCGGCGGAGGACCCCGGTGTGGACACCGTGGTTTTGTCCCATTGGCTAAACGAAGAAATTGATTCTCTGGGGCAGTTGAAGGCAATAACAAAATTAACAGATAAGCCGCTGGCGCTGCTGGGCACCGTCCCCGGTCTTATCCCCGACCAGGCCACGGCGGTCCTTGTAAAATACGGCATAGCCTTCATGGGCGAGCCCAACGATGCCGCCACTGCCCTGGCTAAAGTGGTAAAATATACGGAAAAAGCAAAGTCCAACCCCGGCCATAAATCCCGGCGCAGCGATCCTGCCCAGGTTGTGCCGGCCCGATACCGCTCTCTTAAGCCGGGTGCGGTGCTGGCCGAAAGGGAAGTCAAGGAAATACTTGCCTACTGGAAAATACCGGTTGTACCGGAGTTAGCCGCGGCAACAGCCGATGAGGCGGTGGCCGCCGCCCAAAAACTTGGCTACCCGGTGGCGGTTAAGGTGGACTCCCCCGATATATTACATAAAACCGAGGTGGATGGAATAAGGCTCAACCTGTCCGGCCCGGAAGAGGTGCGACGGGCATTTTCCTCCGTAACCGGTCAGGTTGCCAGCAAGCAGCAAGGTGCGCTAATTCGCGGCGTCCTGGTGCAAAAAATGGTGGCCGGCGGCCAGGAGTTGCTGGTGGGAATAAGCCGGGACCCGGTATTCGGACCTGTTCTGACCTTCGGTATGGGCGGCATCTGGGTGGAAACCTTAAAAGACATCTCCATGCGAGTTCTTCCGGTATGTGAAAATGATGTACGGGAAATGGTCAGGGAAATAAAGGCCTACGCCATATTGGCCGGCGCCCGGGGCAAATCTCCTCTAGACCTGCCCGCCGTGGAGGATATTTTAATAAAGGTAGCACATTTGGCAGAAAGCTGGCCGGAACTGGCCGAGTTGGATATCAATCCATTGATCGTCCTGCCGGAGGGCCGGGGGGCTTTCGTCGTGGACGCAATGGCCCATATTCTACCTCAGATATGGCAAGAGGGGAAGGTTCCATAAATGTTGACCAGGTTATTTAAGCTCACGATAGGGTGGGTGGTTTAAACCTCACGAAGAAGGTGGTCCCGCTGGAACTTGTCTCAAATTTCAAAATGGCATTATGCCTGGCGGCAATGCTATAACATACAGCCAGCCCCAACCCCGTCCCATTCTCTTTTGTGGTAAAGAACGGAGTGCCAATCTTATCATGTGCATCGGGATTTATTCCACTGCCCTGGTCCTCTACAGCCATAACCACTCCTTTGCCTTCAGTAAAGGTTCTTATAGTTAAGGTAGCTCCGGGAGCCATTGCTTCCAGGCCGTTGCGGGCGAGATTAAGGATTAGCTGGCGTATCTCTTTCTCATCCAGGGTGAGATCCGGGAGTTCTTTCAGTTCCACTTTCAGGTACTTGTCGGAACACATGGCATCAGCCAGGATTAATGGGTATAGTACGTTTATGATTGAATTAAGATTACACTTCTTTTGTTCAATGACCCTGTTTTTGGCCAGAGATAGAAATTCTGTAATTATTGAATTTGCCCGATCTAATTCCTCAATCATAAGATCAAAGTATTGCTTGTACTTGGTGCACTCTTCTTTTCCCCCAAGCATTTGTAGAAAGCCACGCACAGTGGTCATTGGGTTTCTAACTTCATGACCAATACCTGCAGCCATTTCGCCCACCAGATTTAACCTGTCCAGGCGGGCGATTTCCTTTTCCATATGTATTTGTTCGGTAATATCTAT
>CBEULQ010000232.1:0-5088 GCA_965543975.1 uncultured Desulfocucumis sp.
ATATTCTGACCTATGGCTACAATAACAACATCAAAATTTCTTAATCCCAGGGATTTGAGAACTTGTTCATCCATTGCGTCCGCCCGGACCGCATGGGTTGCCAGATCAACGGCGACATTCACCTTGTCCTCGTCGCTGTCCATAGCCAGAACTTCATACCCCATCCTGCTCAACTCTTCGGTAATACTCATTCCAAAGCGACCCAGGCCGATAACGGCGAACTGTTTTTTCATCATATAACCCCCAAAATTTTATACATCATGTCCCCTCACCTTTTAAGAGGGGTGTGTCCCCTGACCTTATTACTTCGAGCTATACAGCCTGTTAATCCCCGACCTTCAAGGAAGGGGTTTTATAGGCTGTTAACGAGATAAAAACAGATATTAAGAAAAAAACTACATGCATTGACATTTATATTATACCAGCAAAATAACACCTATCTAATAGCGTTATCAACCATATAACAACCTGGTAATATATATAGCTTGCGCCAAAACGGAACCTATGATATAATAAACCAAGAGTTTCTGCGGTTGTTTGCAGGATTCCTACAATTTATAAAAAAATTTCGACAAGCTATTTGATCTTTAATTAATTTAAAAACTTAATACTTCTCCTTATCGCTTAATTCTTTTTAATGAAAGAAGCGGGGGAACCAATTTTTGGGGTGAATCGATTCCGTAGCCACTAGTCCATTGTAAGGCCGGCTACCGAATTCGTAGGGTTACTTTCGACCCGAATCCGTCAGCTAACTTCGTAAGCGTTGAAAGGGAGGATAGGCAAGGCAGTGCTTTTATGCCCTGTAGTGTTTTATGCTCTTTTTCAACCCCTGAATATTCATTCAGGGGTGTTTTGATTGCTTGCCTGTCCTTGAAAATATAAAGGAGGGGGTTTTACATGTCCATACCGGCTATAGAAAAACACAAAATCACCACTGAAGAGAAAAGAATGGTTGCTCTCAGGAGATCTGCGGAACTAAAAAACCGCATAAACGACTACCTGGAAATAAAGGAACTCATTAAAACA
Organism: uncultured Desulfocucumis sp.; assembly: GCA_965543975.1. GTDB lineage: Bacteria > Bacillota > Desulfotomaculia > Desulfotomaculales > Desulfocucumaceae > Desulfocucumis. The sequence continues at coordinate 1,027 of CBEULQ010000232.1, forward strand.
GGTATTGATTTACAGGATACCGTTGCGAAAAACAAAGAGAAGATGCTAAAACATTTTAACGCCACCGAGGAGCAGTGGCAGGACTGGCACTGGCAAATGGGCCATAGGATAGATAATGTAACTACCCTTTCAAAATTTCTGGACCTGGACATTGAACAATTTTCTCATGTTAAAAAGGTCGGCTCCCGCTACCGCTGGTCTATATCCCCCTATTACGCATCTTTAATTATTGACGGGGATCACCAGGACCCTATTAGATTGCAGTCCATTCCCTCCATAGAAGAAATGGATGAGAGCGGTTACAACGACCCTATGGCGGAGGAATTCACCTCACCGTCCCCTTGCATAACCAGGCGCTATCCGGACCGCCTGATTATTAACGTTACCAATATGTGTGCCATGTACTGCCGCCATTGCCAGAGAAGGAGGAACATCGGGGAAACCGACCAGCACAAACCTCAGCAAAATCTGGTAGCCGCATTAGATTACATCCGTAAGAACAAAGAAATTCGGGATGTGCTGATGACCGGTGGAGACGCTCTTATGCTCAGCGACCAGAAAATCGACTGGCTGTTGACCGAACTGGATCAGATAGAGCACGTTGAAATAAAGCGCATCGGAACCAGGGCTATAGTCACCCTGCCCCAGAGAATCACCCCGGAGCTTTGTGCCGTGCTGAAAAAGCACCCGCCAGTATACATCAACACCCAATTCAACCACCCCAGAGAAATAACCCCTGAAAGCAAAAAGGCCTGCGACATGCTGATAGAGGCAGGTGTTGTATTGGGTAATCAGGCAGTGCTTTTAAAGGGAATAAACAACAGCCCTCATGTTATGAAAAGGTTGAACCAGGGATTGCTAAAAATAAGGGTTCGTCCCTATTACATCTTTCACGCCAAACAGGTTAAGGGTACCGGACATTTTATTACCAGCGTGGATGAAGGCATTAATATAATGAAAAAGCTAAGGGGATATACCTCAGGGTTGGCAGTGCCCACATACATCATCAACGCTCCCAACGGGTACGGCAAAACCCCTGTACTGCCCCAGTATGTGCTGGAAAAAGGAGAAGGCTCGATACGTTTACGGACCTGGGAGGACCGGGAAATTGAGTATGACCATCTGCCCCAGACATAAAAAATAATAGATAACCCAATTTTATCTCGCCAACAGCCTGTAAGACCCCGTCCTAGAAGGTCAGGATCTTACAGGCTTTAAAGTTTTTGACTATGTTCGCTCGTTCCAACGCATTTTATATCAGCTCTTTGGTCGCCTTTTTTTCCATATGAAATAAAATAAAAAACCAGCAGCAATCAGTACCGGGGTGTATGGAGTCAGTATAGCTACTATAATCAATATCGCTTCAACAAGGCTTATCATACTGTTAATACCCAACATCCAGCCGGCTTTTAGACGCTGCCCGAAAGGCTCTTTTAAGGATCCACCGGAAGAGATGCTCCTGGGCGACCGGAGTTCAATATTTATCGTTGCCAGATTCGTAAGGTTATCAAGAACTTTGATCCTGGCCTGGAGTGATTCAATTTCCCCTCTGATGCGGGCCAGTTCGTTTTCTATTTCCAGCATTTCCTTCACCGTTTTAGCCTTACCCATTATTTCCAGAAGCCTTTTCTCCTGTTTTTCCAGCGTATTCTTACGGGCTTCCGTATCATAGTATTCTTCGGTCACATCGTTTCCTGAAACATTTTTTCTTTCCAATTGACCGAGGGCTTCTATACTTGTCAAAAGATTATCCAAATTACCGGCCGGCACCCTCAGTGTCAAATTGCCTCTCATTTGACTGTTATCCTCCCAGATTGAGGCGTCCTGAATATATCCATCCGTTCCCTTGATCAATTCCTGTATTTTGTCCACAGACTCTTTCACATCAGACACAATTAGAACCATGGAAGCATTCCTGGTTATTTTCCGCTCCAGGGCGTCGAAATTCTTATTATTCCCGTCTACCACCGACTGGAAATCTGATGCAGCTTCATTCTTAACCATCTCAGCAGATTTACCGGTAGCCATTAACGCTTCCTTCTGAGTTGCGCCGCAACCGGCCAGCGCCATAAATAACAACAATGTAGAAAGTACAATTAAATAAATCTTTTTCATAACCACACCCCGTTTTTCATCCCAGTTTCACATTAACACATTCAACTATCTTGCCTTAACGGCCTGTCATTGTGAATAGTACCCGTTCAATTAATCGGCTTTACTTTTGAATAAACAGACGAAATATAATCATATAAGTTCCCTCTGATATAATTTGTTGCATTAACCTGCATTCTGAGGTCTCTTTTATAATGGTTATAATAATTTGACCGGAGGTATTGGCATGAAGAGATATGATAGAAATCTTATTATATTAGCTTAATATTCTAATTAGCTAATGCTACAAGCACCCGGTACCGTTGGGAAAAATGCGACAGCGAGAACCGTCCCCGCTGTCGCCGGACCCCAAAAAAAGAGGGAGGCAGAGAAGGTGACGGCTTTAGGCAAGCGTTGATCACTCCGGCCGGAACCGCCGTCTCTTTTTTAACTTGAGAATAGTACTATATAGTACTATTCTATATAAAATTAATATTAGGGGAAGGGTGCAAAGAAATGTATGAAAATGAAGCAAGAAGATTGGGTCTCGAATTGATGGAAACGGCGGAGGCGGCCTATCTTACCACTATTAACGGCGATGGTTATCCCCGGACAAGGGCCATGCTGAACTTGAGAAGGAAAGATCAGTATCCCGGTTTGTGTCAATTGTTCGAAAAACACCGGGGAGATTTTTTGGCTTATTTTACCACCAACACTTCCTCCCCCAAAATTGATCAGATCAGGAGAAACCCCAAAGCATCCGTTTACTACTGCCAACCAAGCGAATGGCGTGGTCTAATGCTGAGTGGAGAAATAGAAATCGTCTCCGCCAAGAACATAAAGGAAGCCGTCTGGCAGAAGGGCTGGGAATTGTATTATCCCGGCGGAACAACTGATCCGGACTACACAATACTCAGACTGCGCCCTATCTCGGCAAGATACTACCATCAACTGAATTTTGCCGAGTTCAGTTTTCCGGGCAAATCATAAGAAGCAAAATGGAAGGCGGATTCACCTTAAATCATGAAACAACAGAGAGAAGGCGGCTTTCTTATCGCCAAGATACATCATTTAGCCGGGCGAATACTTGCCAGAAAACTGAAGGAACATCATATCGATAAAATCAATCCGGCTCAGGGCAGAATACTGTTTGTAGTCTGGCAAAACAACGGCATCTCAATCCAGGAACTGGCAAAAAAAACGTCACTGGGGAAATCAACCCTCACCAGCATGCTGGACAGGCTTGAAAAGACGGGATATATAATCCGTGTTTTATCAAAGGAAGACCGCCGCAAAATACTGATAGAAAGAACTGAAAAAGACCGCCAGCTACAGGACGTATATGAACAGGTGTCCCGGGAAATGACCGGGTTGTTCTACCGCGGATTTACCACCGGGGAAATTGACCAATTTGAGGGTTATTTGAAACATATTATGGACAACTTGACCGGATACTCTCATCATTCTGGAGGCAGATAAAATGGTCAATCAGGAAGGCCTATTCAACGGTTTTTCTGTTAAGACGCCGGATTTCTTAATAAACCTTAAGGCGAACAACAATAAATCCTGGTTTGAATCAAACAGGCGCCAATACCAGGAATTATTACTGGATCCATTCCGAAAACTGGCCGACGACATGGGAGCTTTTATGCTTTCCATTGACCCGTTACTGGAAATACGCCCCGGGCGGGCCATTTCAAGGATTTACCGGGACACAAGGTTTGCCCGGGACAAATCACCTTATAAAACCACCATGTGGATCACCTATAAAAGGCCGGTAAAGAACTGGCAGGGCTGTGAAAAGACTCTAACTAAAAATAAACGATCTTCAACCCATGACTGTGATACTGCACTGGGTCGCATTGGGTGATTTTATGGTGGGGACGATTCACACCGGCAAATCCACAGCAACCAATTAACTTTGTCCGCCTGTTTTATATTTGACCTTGGACCATAGAGATAAAGTATTTA
>CBEULQ010000233.1:0-5077 GCA_965543975.1 uncultured Desulfocucumis sp.
ATTATTATTCAACCTTTCCAAATAAAATTTAACGGGCAATATAAAGATATCATTGCTGCTTCAGGCGATCTGGAAAAGGGAAATTACTGTCTGGACGTAAAAGTAATCAAATTTGAACAGCCGGAAGGTAAAATCCCGGATAATGTGGAAGATAATACTTTTATTTCCGGATCTTTGGCTGAAAATCCGGAGGCGGTTGATAGCTTTAATTTAATTGAGGCTCCTGTCACAGCAGCAATTACCGTGGACGTCTATTTCATGCCGGATGAATGATATTGGCGGTTATGTTGAGTTAGGTAAGGGAATAAAGATAACAAAAAAGCTAAGACTAATAATTGTCAATATTTACTTGATTGCCCAAAGCCATATAACGGGGTGGTTTAATTTGGTGGACAAAGGAGTACTGAAAGAGGTTTTAGAACTGGCACTGTCCAACGGTGGGGACTTTGCCGATATTTTCATCGAGCGCAAAAAGGCAACCGGAATAGGCTGCGAAGGCGGCAAAATCGAAAGGGTGCACAGCGGCCTGGATGTGGGGGCCGGCATCAGGGTGATCAGCGGGGAATCAACAGCCTATGCTTATACCAACGACCTTACCCGGGAGGGACTTGCCGGTGCGGCAAAAATAGTCAGCCACGCCGCCTCGGGAGGCAAAAGGGACTACAATATTGATTTGCGTAAAATAAAACCACTGGTGGAATTTGAATTTCGTGAGCCGCCGGACAGTGTGAAAACCGAGCTAAAAGTGGAATTGGTGGAATCTGCGGACAGGGCTGCCCGGGCTGTTGACCCGGAGCGGATCAAGCAGGTGATCGTAGGATATGCCGATGTAATCCAAAGCGTGATCATTGCCAACAGTGCCGGAGATTATGTGGAGGATGAACGGGTCAGGACCAGGGCCATGGTGCACGCCGTGGCATCCGGGGGCGGGGCCATGCAGACGGGCTACGAGGCGGTGGGAAGCCTTGCGGGCTTCGAACTGCTAAAAAATAATCCGCCTGAAGATCTTGCCCGGGCAGCAGCCCGTAGAGCGGTTCAAATGCTGGAAGCCCGTCCGGCTCCTGCAGGGAGAATGCCGGTGGTGATGGCCGGGGAAGCCGGGGGTACAATGGTGCATGAGGCCTGCGGGCACGGCCTGGAAGCAGATCTTACGCAAAAGGGTCTGTCAGTGTATGTCGGTAAGGAAGGCAGGCAGGTTGCAGCCGAATCTGTCACCGTGGTTGACGATGCCACCATGCAGGACCGTTACGGCTCTTACGCTTTCGACGATGAAGGGGTGCCTTCCAGGAAGGTGGTCCTGATAGAAAAAGGAGTTTTGAAGGATTTTTTATATGACCGCCTTTCCGCCATGCGGGCCGGCAGGGATTCAAACGGACACGGCAGGAGGGAATCATTCCAGGATAAACCTATTCCGCGTATGGGCAATACATATATCGCTCCGGGCAGGGAAGACCCGGAAAAGATAATAAAGGAGGCCGGACGGGGGCTGCTGGTAAAGAAAATGGGAGGCGGCCAGGTTAACACCACAACCGGAGACTTTGTTTTTGACGTGGCCGAAGGGTATATTATCGAAAATGGAGAAATAGGCCCCATGGTGAGGGGCGCTACCCTTACCGGCAACGGGCCCGAGGTTCTGAGCAACATAGAAATGGTGGGCAGCGACATAGGCTTTACCATAGGTACCTGCGGCAAGGACGGGCAGGGGGTTCCCGTAAGCGACGCCCAACCCACCATATGGATAAACAACATCATCGTGGGGGGAACATCCCATGGCGACGGTAACGCTAAAATAAGGAGAATATAGATATTCAGAGGGCGCCGGAAAAAACCGGCGCTTGCTTTTGTACGAATATAAAAATTTCGTAGGTCAAAATATAATTTTTGCAGGAATAATTTTATCAGCAAAGAATATAACCAATAAGTTAGCATGTTACTATTTAATGTGCGAATAGTAAATATGATTTCAATTTTTAAGGGGGCTGGAGTTTTGAAAGAGCTATTTAAACCCATTAAAATTAACAGCCTACGGATTAAAAACAGGATTGCCATGCCGGCGATGCACCTGGGGTACTGCGAAAATGGTTTTGTTACCGACCGTCTGGTGGATTTTTATGAAGAACGGGCTAAGGGAGGGGCCGGACTTATTATAGTGGGCGGCTGCGCCATTGACCATCACGGTTATCCCTCCATGATCATAATAAATGACGATAAATATATTCCCGGCCTTTCCAGGCTGACAGCGGCTGTGAAAAAGCACGGAGCCGCCATTTCCGCCCAGTTGTTCCACGCCGGGCGATACTCGTATTCCTTTATGTTCGGGGTGGAGCCGGTGGCACCGTCGCCCGTGCCTTCCAGTCTTACCCGCGTGACCCCCAGGGAGTTGACCGGGGAAGAAGTATTGAACATGATAGAATCCTTCGGCGCTGCAGCCTTGCGGGCTAAACAGGCTGGTTTTGACGCTGTGGAGGTGATAGCCAGCGCCGGTTACCTTATTTCTCAGTTTCTTTCTCCCATTACCAACCTGCGCCGGGACAAGTTCGGAGGCGATCTGGAAAACAGAATGCTATTCGGCATTGAGGTGGCTAAGAATATAAGGCAAAAGGTTGGACCCGATTTTCCGGTTATCTTTAGGGTGGGTGGCAATGATTTCATGCCCGGCGGCAATACCAATGATGAAATAAAACTATTTTGCAAAGAGCTTGAAAAGGCCGGGGTGGACGCCATAAATGTTACCGGAGGCTGGCATGAAACCCTTGTTCCCCAGATAACCATGGGAGTGCCCAGGGGTAATTACGTTTATCTTGCCACCAGGATTAAGCAGTTGGTTAATATTCCAGTAATAGCCTGCAATAGGATAAACGATCCGGTGCTTGCGGATTCTTTTCTTTTTGACGGATTGGCGGACATGGTGGGAATGGCCAGAGGCCTTATTGCCGATCCTGAACTGCCGTTAAAAGCCGCCGGAGGGCGTTTGGGCGACATCCGGCGCTGCATAGGCTGCAACCAGGGCTGCCTTGATGCCGTTTTCAGCGGGCACATGGTTACCTGCCTGGTAAATGCCAGGGCCGGCCGGGAGTCCGAACTGCAAACAGCGCCTGCCGGCAGATTAAAGATTGTGCTGGTGGTGGGTGGAGGCCCCGCGGGTCTTGAAGCCGCCCGGGTAGCTGCGGGCAGGGGTCACAGGGTCACTCTCTGGGAAAAAACCTGCTCCTTGGGAGGACAATTGAATATTGCCGCCATACCTCCGGGCAGGGAGGAGTTTTCGCTGCTGGTGAACTATTTTGCCTGCCAGATGGAGGCACTGGGTGTTCAGGTGGAATTGAACAAGGAAGCCACGGTGGAAAACGTTCTGGAATTTGGCGCTGACGCAGTGATTGTGGCAACCGGGGCTTCCCCAATATCACCTCCCATACAGGGCTCAAATGGTGAAAATGTGGTACAAGCTTGGGATGTATTATCCTCCAAAGTAAATACAGGGCATAAGGTGGCGATTATAGGCGGGGGCGCTGTAGGATGCGAAACAGCTCTGTTCCTTGCTCGTAAGGGGACCATCAGCCCCGAAACGATGCATTTTCTGGCCCTGAACAGGGCTGAGACATGGGAAAGGCTCGTGAAACTGGCCTCCAAGGGAATTAAAGAGGTTACGGTAATTGAAATGCGGCGCTCCGCCGGAGCGGATATAGGGCAGTCCACCCGCTGGACAATATTGCAGGATTTGCACAGGTATGGCGTTAAGGTAATCACCGGGGCCGTGGCGGAGGAAATTAAGCCTTCAGGTGTATATATTAAAAAAGGAGAGCAAAGGGAATTGGTTGAGGCGGATACCGTGGTAATGGCGGTAGGTTCCAGACCCGAGAGTTCACTTTGTGAGATGTTAAAGGAAAACGTAAAAGAAATATATATGGTGGGAGATGCCGTATCTCCACGCAAGGCCCTTGATGCCATTTACGATGGTTTTACGGCAGGAGAGGTGCTTTAAAAAGCCGGGGGTTTACAGCCGTTCCGAATAATAAATAAGATGCCGGGGTTATGCCCGGCATTTTGCATTTAAGGCTAGGGAAAACCTTCTTGGTTTTTATAAATTCCTTACTTTTTAATAAATTCACGAAGGTGACCCCACTCATGTCAAATGAAAATTCCACATTATTTAATAATTAGCGTATCAGCAAAAAATAACTCAATCCGTTAATAATTGCAGGTTATTGGTATAAAGTGTTTATAAGGATAAATGTTTATTTCATACTTTATGTCAAAATATTGACAAAAAAGTCGATATGGTCTTAATATAAATGAAATGAAATGTTCCGGCAACCGTACATTGGGGTGTAGTCATGAGTGAATTTCTAGCGTTTACGACATTATTCAATGCCGCGATTTTCGCCGGTGTTTTCGCGATAAGGCGCAGCATTCCCATAAAAACTCCGGTGCTGATAATTGCATTCTCCATGTCCGTTCTTTTCTGTTTCCTATATCCCTTGTTGGCTTCATATTTAGCTTTTCCATTTGTTGTCTATGTTTACATGTTAATGGTAATGGTGGGGGCAGTATTGCTTTTCTTTATCGAAAGATTTTATTTTGCTCCGGAGGCTGACAATGAAAGCCCGGACGGGTATGTGGCGGGAAGATCATATACTGTTATGGAAACAGCGGTTTCAGTGCCTTCCGCCTATCCTGTTTTTAAACCTATGCCGGGTATCAGCCTGAGGGACAAATTTTATCTTCCCGGGGAGAAACTTGCTTTACCTGCCGGGAATAGCTTCAAAAACCCGTGCCCGGAGTCAGTGGCAGGGATATTCCCGGTCTTTCCGTCCGGGCATGACAGGGAAGCCACCGAAAGAGAATATGAGTTCAGCAGAGTTATAGTAATGGCAGATTCTTGCGAGTCTTCCATTGATGAAACGTCTATGGATATATGTGAAATAGTTAGCGCCGACATTGCTCTTGGTGACAATTGTGCCAAGGAGGCTCTCCCGGCAGGCATAACCATCTGTGAAGGAGAGGATGGATCATATGTTCCGGTGGCGACAGTGGAATATGCGAAGCCGGAAAATGAAGAAATTATTAATGAATTGCCCCA
>CBEULQ010000234.1:0-5076 GCA_965543975.1 uncultured Desulfocucumis sp.
GATATAAGGCAGTTTAAAAAATTAATAACTGGTTTATTAATTGCATTAATAGTATTGGCGTTGCCCGGACTGGCGCTGGCGGCGCAGCAGGCGGTGGTGAAGGGCTCGTCCGTTAACATCAGGTCGGGGCCGGGGACCACATATCAGATTGCCGGATCTGCCGTAAAAGGGGACAAGCTTGAAGTACTGGGCAAGTCCAAGGACTGGTACCAGGTCAGGAAAGCCGGAGGAGCCACGGGATGGATCGCCGCCTATCTGGTGGCGGTTAACGGAACTGCCGCGCCGGCCCAGGCAAATAGCTCCACGGGGTCTTCCTCCACCGTGGCAACGGCGGTGGTTACAGGAAGTTATCTCAATTTGCGCGGCGGGCCGGGAACAGGCTACCAGGTTTCCGGCCAGATGAAACAGGGGACCAATCTGCAAATACTGGCAAAGTCCGGTGACTGGTATAAGGTTAAAACCCCTGCGGGTTCCATTGGCTGGGTGGCTTCCTGGCTGGTGGCGGTAAAAAATACCCCGGCAACCCCTGCGGCTCCGGTACAGTCTCCGGCCCCAGCGTCTTCTGCGCCGGCCGGTGTTCAGAAGGCCGTGGTTAAAGGTACCGTGGTTAATATTCGCAGCGGCCCCGGAACAGGATACCAGGTGCTGGGTGAGCTTAAAAAGGGTACGAGCCTGACGGTGTTGGGCAAATCGGGAGATTGGTACAAACTACAGACCCCTGCGGGCCCCGGCTGGATGCTGGGAAGCCTCCTGACTGTTACCAGCACGCCGGTTCAGCCAACATCTCCCCAGACTCCGGTTGTACCACCGGTGAATAAACCCGCTGTAAATGATGGAAGCACTCTGGCGGTTATTAACGGTAATTACGTAAATATCAGGAGCGGGCCGGGGACGGTTTACGACGTGGTTTCCAGAGCCAGCAAGGGGGACAGGCTTCCCCTGGTGGACAGGTCAGCCGACTGGTATAAGGTTAAGCTGCCCGGCGGCTATTACGGCTGGGTGGTAGCCTGGCTGGCGGAGGTTGATGAGGCTGATCCGCCGGATAACGGCAATCAAAATTCCCAGCAGGGAACTCCGCTTCCCGGTAGTCTGGACGGCGCTTTAATTCCTCCGCAGGAAAATGGCAACACATCTCCGGAGAATGAAGACAACCAATCTCCGGAGAATGAAGACAACCAATCTCCGGATAATGAAGATAACCATTCTGAAGGCAGCGGCGGCATACTGCCCGGGGATGAGGGAGATACACCGCAACAGGATGAAATAGAGCCTGCCGAAGAAGATAATCAGCTTAAATCCCTGTTAATAAAGGAATCGGGAAGAAATACCCAGGTAACCGTAGAGTCCCGGGTACCCATCAGCAATGTTTCGGTTTTCAGGTTGTCCGGACCGGATCGACTGGTGGTTGACATGACAGGTGTACAGCCGGGTACGCTGGCGGAAAGTGTAAGCGCCGGAACTGCCCTGGTGGATCAGGTCCGTGTGGGACTATACAACCAGAACCCGGATACCGTGAGACTGGCGCTGGACCTGGAAGACACTTGCTATTACAGTTACAATTTATCTACCGATAAAAAGACCCTGACCCTGGAGCTGACTCCCCCTGGACCGGGCCGCCCTCTGGCAGGCAGCACCATAGTGCTGGACCCTGGCCACGGTGGCAGCGACCCCGGTGCCATAGGACCAACCGGTTTGCAGGAAAAGGGGGTTACCCTGGATATAGCCAAACGAACAGCGGACTATTTGAGGCAAAAGGGCGCCAATGTGATTCTGACCAGGGAAGACGACATATTTGTTGATCTTAATCCACGGCCGGAGATGGCCAATCAGGCAGGAGCCGAGGTGTTTGTCAGCATACACATAAATGCCAGTGTCAATAGGGAATCTGCCGGAACCAGCACTTATTACATCCGCCCCGCCAATGCTCCCGGGGGAAGCGAGCGGCTGATCACGGAGGGGGCCAGCCTGGCCGGGAAAATACAGACAACCCTGGCCGGGGGACTGGGGCTCAGGAATATCGGTGTGTTAAACGCCAACTACGCTGTGCTTAGGGGGTCCCTGGTGCCGGCGGCGCTGGTGGAGGTGGCCTTTATCTCCAATTATAACGAGGAGAGTTTGCTGAAAACGGATGAATTCAAGGACAGGGCGGCAAGCCATATAGCAGACGGCATAGCCGCGTATTTCGAAGAGTGACGCTTTAATGCCGTATTGGGTGGTTTTTGAAAAAATGACCGGGCATCGCCCGGAAAAGGAATAAAATGTTTTTAAAAAGAAACCCTTAAAAAGGGTTTCTTTTTTCGGTATTTTTTGGCATTATTTTATGGGGAAGCAACAGTGCGCCACCCTGTTGCCGGTGCGGCATCGGCGGGGGATGAAAAATTACCGACCTGGAGTGTTGGCATTTGAAAAAAGCGGGCATAACAACTACCGTACCGGTGGAAATAGTTTTTGCCGCCGGATGGGTACCGGTGGACCTTAACAATATATTCATTACCGATCCCAATCCCGGGGCACTGGTGGAGGAAGCGGAACTGGCAGGCTACCCCAGAAACGTGTGCGCCTGGATAAAGGGAATATATTCCGCCGCCCTGCGGGACGAAATTAAGACTATTATCGCAGTTACCCAGGGGGACTGCAGCAATACCCATGCCCTGATGGAAACCCTGCAGATGGCGGGGGTCAGGGTGGTACCCTTTGCTTTTCCCTTCGATAGGGACTACGATTTGTTAAAGCTCCAGATGGAGAAGATGATGGCTTTTTTCGGGGTTGAGTGGAGGCAGGTCTACGGGGCAAAGGAAAAGCTCGACCGGGTTAGAAAAAAAGTGCACCAAATAGACGAACTAACCTGGCGGGACAACCGGGTAACCGGTTGGGAAAATCACCTATGGCAGGTAAACTGCAGCGATTTTATGGGAAACCCCGAGGATTTCGAAAGGGATGCGGAAAACTTTCTCGCTGAGGCAAAAAGCAGGACGCCCCGGCAAGGAGAGATCAGGCTGGGCTATATCGGGGTGCCGCCCATCATGGACGATTTGTACGACTATCTCGAGGAGCGCGGCGCCAGGGTGGTTTTCAACGAAACCCAGCGGCAGTTTGCCATGCCCTATGATGTGGAAGACCTGGTGGAGCAGTACAGACTTTATACCTATCCCTACGGCATATTCCACCGCCTGGAGGACATTATCCCGGAAATACAGAAAAGGGAACTGCACGGACTTATTCACTACGCCCAGAGTTTTTGCTTCCGGCAGATAGAAGATATAATCGTTAGGGAAAAAATAAGGATGCCGGTGTTGACCCTGGAAGGCGACAAACCCAACCGTCTTGACGCCCGGACAAAAATGAGGATTGACTCCTTCCTGGAGATGTTGAAATAGGCAGGGTGCGGATATGTACTGTGGAATCGACCTGGGCAGCAGAAATGTAAAAATAGCCCTGATGAAAGAACAATCCCCGGCGGGGCTATATAAATACAATACCATTGAGTTCTACCGGGAGAGGGGGAGGCTGGAGGGAGGCCAACTGGTATTGGATTTAAACGGCCTGCCGGGTCTTTCCCCGGCCGGGATCAAGGCAGTGGCGGCCACAGGTTACGGCCGGCAGGCTGTTAATATGAAAAACGTCCGGGTAATACCGGAAATTAAAGCTCACGCCATGGGCGCCGCCTTCCTTACCGGGGAAAAGGATTTTACCCTGCTGGACCTGGGGGGTCAGGACAGCAAGGTGGCACTGGTCCGGGGCGGTAAAATACTGGATTTCATGACCAATGACAAATGTGCCGCCAGTACAGGCAGGTACCTGGAAAACATGGCCGCCGTGCTGGGCATGGAAATGGATGAGCTGTCCCGCCACCATGAAAATCCGGTGGATTTAACCTCCACCTGCGCTATATTCGGGGAAACCGAGCTGATAGGCAAAGTGGTTGAGGGACATTCCATCCCCACCCTGGCGGCGGGGGTAAACTATGCAATATTTAAAAGGATTAAGCCCATGCTGGTCAGGCTGATTAGCGAACGCCTGGTCTTTACCGGCGGGGTGGCCAAAAACCAGGCGTTGCACCGGATACTGGAGCAGGAGCTGCGGGTTCCCGTGATTGTGCCGGACAATCCTGATTTTGCCGGTGCGCTGGGCTGTTGCCTGGAGGCATCAAAGGAGGGCTAAATATGAGGATAACTGTTTTAGGATGCTGGGCTCCTTATCCGAAAGCCGGTGGGTCTTGCCCGGGATACGTAGTTCAGGATGGGGCGGCCAACGTGTTGCTGGACATCGGGCACGGAGCATTCAGCCGTATGGGGCATTTTTTTGACTTCAGAACCATAAGGGCGGTGGTGCTTACCCATCTACACCCGGATCATTACGCCGATCTGCCATGCCTTCGCCACGCAGTGGCGGGAGCGTTGCGTGACGGAACTTTACGCCAGGGTAAGGTGCCCCTGTTCCTGCCGTCCCAACCCGCGGAAACCGCCCGGGAATTAGCTGGATATGCCGATGCCTTTGAGGTAACCTTTATTGAGGACCTGCCCCTGGAGGAAGTTCCCCCGGGGATAGCGGCCAGGGTTTTTCAGGTGGGGCCGGTTAGGTTTTTCCTGCTGCCGGTGCAGCACTCGCTGCCGGCTTACGCGGTGGGAGTAGAGGGATCGGGTTACTTTGTATACAGCGGCGACGCTTCGCCCAGCGGGGAACTGGAACTCTTTGCCCAAAAGGCTGACATTCTTCTATGCGAGGCCAGTGGACTGGACAAGGATGAGGACTTTGTCAAGGGCGGCCATATGACCGCCCGGCAGGCCGGGGAACTGGCAAAAAAGGCAAGGGTTAAAGAATTAATAATTACTCATTTTTACCCTGAATATGATCTGGAAGAGCTGCGCGCCCAGGCCGAAGCCGGCTACGGCGGCAAGGTCGAACTGGCGGTGGAGGGTGATACGTATTTTGTTTATTGATGCCGCGTTGCCTGTTTAAATATCGCGGCAGTCGTCCATTATACTTATTAGTGCACCGGAGCAGCGAAAAATTTGACGCCGGTTCCGGATTAAGATGGCTCAATACTAAAGAAGGCTTACTGTAAAGAGAGGGGTA
>CBEULQ010000235.1:0-5070 GCA_965543975.1 uncultured Desulfocucumis sp.
ACTAACTTTCGGAGGTATTTACAATGATCTACCGTCAGGGAAAAACAGGTAGGGTTTTTGTGGCCAGAATGGAAAACGGCGACAATTTGATTGAAAGCATAAAACAAATGGCGGAAAAAGAAGCTGTACAGGCCGGTATAATTTACATAATCGGGGCACTTAAGGATGCCTCCCTGGTGGTGGGGCCGGAAAAGTGCTCCCTGCCGCCAGAGCCTGTCTGGCGCAAATTTGACGACTGCAGGGAAATAATCGGTATCGGCACCTTATTCCGGGAAAACGGCGAACCTTTAATTCACCTGCACGGTTCCCTGGGCAAGGGCGATATCACCCTGATGGGATGCATCCGGGGCGAGGCCCGGGTTTACTTGGTGGCTGAATTAATAATAGTGGAACTGATGGATACCGGCGCCGTGAGAAAACTGGATCCGGTTTCCGGATTAAAAATACTTGACTTCCTGCCTAATTAAACGGAGGCCTGTAAAATGAGCATAAACGTAAAAAGCGCCTGTCCATTGGACTGCTTCGCCCATTGCGGTCTGGTTGCATCAGTGGAAGACGGCCGGGTGGTAAAACTACACGGTGATAGAGAGCATCCTCTGACCAGGGGAATCACCTGTTCAAAAGCCAAAAAACTGCTGCATAGACAATACAGCCCGGACAGGATACTGTACCCGATGATTAAAAAGAAAGGATCATGGAAGAGCATTGATTGGGAAGAAGCCTACGGAATTATATCCTCCAAACTCCTTTCCATAAGGGAGAAGTATGGCCCAACTTCAGTTTTGTACCATCATGGCGGTGGCTCGGAAGGACTGCTGCATAAACTTGAGATGCGCTTTTTCAACGCCTTCGGCGGCTGTACCGTTCCCGCCGGCAGCACCTGCTGGGGAAGCGGGTACCAGGCTCAATTATATGATTTCGGCGCTGTTCGCGCCCACTCCTGGGATGATTTGATTAATTCCCGCACCATCGTACTCTGGGGCAGGGACCCGGCCACCACCCATATCCACCTTCTTCCCCACCTCAGGGAGGCCCGCCGGAGGGGTGCCGAAATAGTTGTGATAAATCCCATCAGGGTACCCTCAGCAAAGCAGGCGGACCGCTATGTCGCCCCCAGACCGGGAACGGACGGCGCCCTGGCCCTGGCCATGGCCGGTGAGATCATCAGAAAGGAACTCTATGACAGGAACTTCACCGGTAAATATACCCATGGATTCGCTGAATTCAGGGAACTGGCCGTAAAATGCACTCCGGAATGGGCGGAAAAGATAACAGACATTCCGGCAGGTGAAATAGTTACCCTGGCCAAAATGATTGCTTCCCAAAAGCCTGCGGCCATTGTCCTGGGTTACGGTATGCAGAGGTACAGCAATAGCGGCCAGGCTGTACGGGCCATTGACGCCCTGGCCGCCATTACCGGCAACATAGGAATAGCAGGCGGAGGAGTTAATTACGCCAATCAGTACTGGAAAAACTTCTTTGGGGACATTGAGGGTAAAAACATGGAATCCGAAATCAGGGAGATGCCCTGGCCCACACTGGCCGAATCGTTATTGCGGGCCTGCGCTCCTCCGGTTAAAGCCATTGTTGTTACACGCTCCAATCCCCTGACCCAGTTGGCGGACACAAATCTTCTAACCGAAGCGTTCAGACGGTCGGAGTTTACCCTGGTGGCGGATTTCTTTCTCACCGATACTGCGGAAGCGGCGGATATGTTGCTGCCCTGCACAACTTTCCTGGAGGAAGAAGATTTGTTTTGCAGCTCCTGGAATCCTTATCTTAATTATGCAGCCCGGGCGGTGGAACCGGAAGGCGAGGCCAAACCCGACTGGCTTATCTTTTCTGAACTTGCAGGTGTTATGGGGCTGCCGGGTTTCCCTGCCCTGACGGCCGGGGAATGGATGGAAAAACTTTTAGAACCCGTTGAAAAATACGGATTTACTCTGGAAAATCTGCGTCAGGGTCCTGTTAAAAACCCCTTTTCCCGGGATATTCCCTGGGACACAGGTCATTTTGCCACACCCAGCGGAAAATATGAACTTTATTCAACACTGGCCGAGAAGGATGGAGCCAGCCCCCTACCCGTATACGTTCCGCCGGAAAGCTTTAAGATAGCAGGATTAGAAGAGGCTTTTCCATTGCACTTTATAACTTCACACCACAGGGATTGCCTGCACTCGCAGTTTTACAACCTGTCCGCCCGGGGACAAGAACTGCCGGAGGTGGAAATTCACCCCGATGCCGCTGCTCTTAGGAACATCAGCGAAGGGGACCTGGTGTTGATTACAAGTCCCCGGGGCGCAATGAAAGCGGTTGCCAGTTTAATGGAAGGCCTCCGCCGGGATGTTGTGCAGGTTTACTCAGGCAGCTGGATGAAGCTCGGCGGCGGGGTTAACCAATTAACCAGGGGAATCATTCCGGACATGGGACTGGGAACACCATATTACGACTGCATGGTGGAAGTAAAAAAGGTTTAAAAAGAAACCCCTGAGACTTTTTTTCTCAGGGGTTGGGTTCAAATATCAGTTTAGTTCTCTGGCGGCTTTCAGAGTATGTTCTATACCTTCCCGGCTAACGTTCAGGTGCGTGACGAATCTTACCAGGTCCGGACCAAAGGCGCTGCATTTAAATCCTTTTTCTCCCAGCATCCGCACCAGGTCGGAAGCGGATATGCCGCCGGAAACTTTGGCCACCACTATATTTGTCTGCACCTTATCCAGTTCAATTTCCAAAAACGGCAGAGCGGCCAGCCCTTCCGCCAGCATACGCGCGTGGCGGTGATCCTCCTCCAAACGGTTTATATTTTTCAGCGCCACCAGTCCAGCCGACGCCAGAACCCCTGCCTGGCGCATACCTCCACCCAGGGCTTTGCGATATTTGCGGGCGCTGGCTATGAAGTCGCGGTCGCCTGCCAGTATTGAGCCCACCGGCGCACCCAGTCCCTTGGAAAGGCAGAACATCACCGAGTCGCAATTAACAGTTAATTCCCTGACGTCCTTACCCAGGAATACGGCCGCATTGAATACCCTTGCCCCGTCCAGGTGTACCTTCATTCCTTTGCCGGCAACAAAATTATATATGTCTTTCATTTCATCCGGGGACATAACAGTGCCGCCGCCGCGATTAAATGTGTTTTCCAGGCAAATTAGCTTTGTGGCAGGAAAATGAATATCCGCCGGGCGCAGGGCATCTTGTATAACATCCATGCCCCGCCCCGCCAATAATCCGTCCAGCGGCCTGATGCTGACACCGGCCCACATGGCCGGGGCGCCCACCTCGTAGTAATAAATGTGTGCCTGGCTGTCTGCCAGCACCTCATTGCCGCGCTCCGTGTGAGCCAATATAGCCAACTGGTTGCCCATGGTGCCGCTGGGTACAAAAAGAGCATCCTCCTTGCCCACAAGGCCTGCCGCTTCTTTCTGCAAACGTATTACGGTGGGGTCCTCTCCATAAACATCGTCCCCCACCATGGCGGACGCCATTGCTTCCCTCATTTCCTTAGACGGAAGGGTTAAAGTATCGCTACGTAAATCTACCGCTTTAATATCAAACACTCCCCGTATTTTATTTCAGCATTCCCCGGGAGGCAAGTCTTGCCTTCACCGTGGGGAAATAGTCCATATTGGTGTGTGGAAGGAATTTGCTGCTTACGAATTTGTTCATAAACGTCTGATTGGCATTCAGTTCAAAATAGGTTATGTTTTTTGCTATGGTCTCTATATCCTTTCTTTTATCAGAGGAAAGCAGCACCTGCCTTGCGCCTTCACCGGAACTGTTACCCAACCTTACCATCTTCTCCCTTGGCAGGTCCGGGTACAGCCCTATGGTAATGGAGGACTCCAGATCCAAATACTGGCCGAAGGCCCCCGCGGCATAAAACTTTTCAATTTGTTCCAGTCCGCATCCGACACTTTCCAGCAAAAGCTCCAGGGCGGCGTTTACAGCCCCCTTGGTTCTCATTAAATTGTTTATATCGGTCTGGGCAACCACTATATTTTCGCCCGCCGGGGTTTCCTCCGCAGGAGCCACCACAAATTGCTCAAGACCGCCTTTAAATTTTCCCGCCCTGTCAATTATTCCGCACATAAACATTTCCGCCAGGCAGTCGATAAGGCCGGAACCGCAGATTCCAACCGGCGGCAGGTCCCCTATTGTTTTATAATCAACCTTCCGGGTTTGCTGGTCGATTCTTACCTGCCAGATCGCACCTGGCTCAGCCCTCATTCCGATTTTATCAACACCGCCCTCCAGGGCCGGTCCTGCAGCCCCGGCACAGGCAACCAGCCAGTCCCTGTTTCCCAGCACCATTTCACCGTTTGTTCCTATGTCAACCAGCAACGCCAGTTCATCATTACGGTACATGTTTGAAACCAGTACCCCTCCCAGCACGTCGCCTCCCACGTAACTACCCACGCTTGGAAGGCAATAAACCGGTGCAAAGGAATTAATCTCAAGCCCTACTTCAGCGGCGCTAAGTATTCCGGGTGCGTTAACCACAGAAATATACGGCGTCAGGCAGATTCTCGAAGGATCCAGCCCGAGGAGCAGATGTATCATGGTAGAATTTGCCCCGATAGCTGCAGCCGAAATATCACGCGGTGTATATGTCTTGCTTTCAGTCAGTCTGCGAAATATGCCGTTGAGGGTTTGGAGCACGGATTTACGCAGCATAGCCAGGCCATCCGGTTCACCGGCCAGATAAATTCTGGTGAGAATGTCCTCACCGAATTTTATTTGCCCGTTATAATCCGCGGCAGTGTTCAAAATACGGCCGGTAAGCATGTCCACCAGATAGCCAACCACCGTGGTGGTTCCTATGTCCACGGCAACTCCCAGATGCAGTGAACTGGTGTCGCCGGGCTGTATGTCCACCAGACCGAATCCGTTCTGCATGCTTCCCACAGTCGCCGTAATTTCCCAATTGCCCTGACGGCAGGCCAGGGATACTTCGTTCATAATATCCCGGGAAACGGTTATATGGCCGTATATCCCTGACAGGGCATCCCTCACCCTGTCAATATCACCCCTGTTATCAGACAAGTCCGGCTCTGTAAGTTTTATAAAATGTTT
>CBEULQ010000236.1:0-5061 GCA_965543975.1 uncultured Desulfocucumis sp.
CATAGATGCCAATTATACTCAAATTTTGTTAAGTCAACGTTAAGAGCTTCCTCCATGGCCCTATCAATGGACAATCCTTGTCTTAGACTTCCGAGTATTTCGTCCAGAGCACCTTCCCCATACTCCGCTATAATATATTCCACTGCGGAAAGGGATTCAAAATAAGCCAGGGACTGATCCGGCATACTGTCAAAATCCCTGTCCAGGCTGCTTAAGCGGTAAAAATCTTCTATCTCCGGCGGCAGCGTGTCGAATCTGAATCCTGTGAGCCGATATTCTTCATACTGTGCCAGTCCTTCGGTCAGCCAGCGGGGGCAGTTGCCTCTGGTGGCGTAGTCCACCATCAGGTGGGTGAGTTCATGGGCCATGGGACCGGAGTTTATAAATGCATCCCGTACTTTGGAGGTTTCTTTGTCAAACATCCAGGCGTCAGGTGACAGAATCCTGATGGTGCCGGCCCAGTATACCCCCATGGCGCTTTCGCTGGCGCTCCAACCGAAGCTGGCGTTCAGCTCGGAGCCGGTGGGATACATGATTACCGGAATTTTTGATCGAGGGGCAGTTTGGTACCTCAGGGTTACCGGTTTATAAAATCTTTCCGCCGCATCCAGTACCAATCCAGCGTATATAGCGTCCTCAGACTGGTACTTAACCACAAAATGCTCGCTTTCCAGGCTGTTCATGTCGTAGGTGCGGAGCAATATGCCCACCCGGGAAACCTCCCGGAAAACGGCGTAAGCCTGGCTCCGTATCTGGCCGGGCAGGCTGTAGGCTATGACTGCTATGAGGGCGGTCATCAGGGATATAATTTTTAACAGCAACAAAGGGTTCCTGCCGCCCTTACAATAATCTCCAGGAGGTTTGCCAGCCGTTGGGTTCATTAAACCACATCCCGTCCAACTGATTAATTAACCGGTTTAATTATACCCAGCCCTCTGCGGCCATTCCTACAGGTAAATATTAGAACCAAAAGCCGGAAGGTTGTCATCAATCCCCCCGGCTTTTAAAACTGTTTTTTACGGGTCCGCTCCTAAAACCTTCGTCCGGCATTCTGGAAGTGTGAGGTGAGAGGTTAGAGGAAGGAATGTACCCAATTTATTTTTTTTCCGCCTGGGTCTGCCATTCTTCCAGCATTTGTTTGGCTTTTACCACATCATCCCCGGTTTTGGCCAGGTCAATAAATTTTTGCAATTCCTGTATGCCTCCGTTGAAATCGTTCTTTCCGTAAGCCAGAACCTGTCCCAGATAATAATGGGCTTCATTGTTCTTGGGATTGTTCTTTATCTCGTATTGGAGGTGTTCGATGGCCTTGTCGTTATTGCTCATCAGAAAATAAGTCAGGGCAAGATTCATTCTGACATTGCTATCGCCGGGTTTTAAAGAGAGTACTTTCTCATAGGTTTGTGCGGATTTCTCTTTGTTTCCCTCCTGCATAAAGGCCGCCGCCAGTTCGGCCAGAAGGGCGGAATCCTTTGGATTTTCCTTTACCTTCTTCTCCAGTTCCGCCGCGGTTGCCTGCTGCGGCGCAGTTTGTTCCTGATCAGGCGCCGGATTACCGGAAAACAGGTTATTCACCGGCAGCACCAGGGACGAAGCTATAAGCCCCACGGACAGCACAGCCACCAAAGCACCGAATACGATTCTTTGATGAAGCTTTCTTTTTTCCCGCCGGGACATGTTTTTATATTTCATTTATTACCCCTCTTCCTAATTCAGGTGTGGTTTTACCTGAATTATTATAACACCTGTTATTATTTTGTTAAACCTTTTCGTAAGTTCAAAAATATAAGCCCGGCTTCATTAAAGCCGGGCCAATAACTCGTGGTATTTATCCGATAGCTAACCGCCGCTAATACTCCCGCTTCTTCAAGCGGGAGATAAGCGGCGCTAAGCTCCTGGATAACATCTTCTAAGCTTCAGATGGGGTTAAAAACCCCACCTGAATCAAGAATTTGTTTATAAATAATTCATGGGGTTTCTCGACTGTCCGTTAATAATTACCTCAAAATGCAGGTGAGGGCCGGTGGATCTTCCAGTGCTGCCCACCCTGCCAATGAGCTGTCCCCTGTCAACCTGCTGGCCGGTGCTCACCGATATTTTAGACAGGTGGCCGTAGCGGGTTACCACGCCGTCGCCGTGGGATATGTCCACGCATTTACCGTAGCCGCCGTACCAGCCAGCCCTGATAACAGTCCCGGAAGCGGAGGCCGCTACCGGATTACCGGTGGAGCCGCTTATGTCCACCCCTTCGTGCATGCGGCCTCCCCTCATGCCAAAGGGTGAAACCACCGAACCCACCGAGGGCCAGGCCAGCCTGCCGGAGCCCCCGGAACGGGAAGCCAGCAGCAGCTTGGAACCCTTGGCCACTATTTTGGTGGTGGGCTGCTCCAGTATACTTTCATTCAATACGTTACGTTCAACCACTACCCCGTTACGCTTGGTAACCTGGTAGGTAATCGACTTTTTACCGGGTTTGCCCTGCTGGATAACCTTTACGTCCCCGTAATAGAGCCTGTTATCCTTTTTCTCCTCCACGGCAAAGGCAATCTGCTCCGTGGTAGTTTGGCGGGATACCGCCAGCACGTTGATTAAGGGCTTCACCGCGGCCAGATTGATTTCCTGGCCGATGCTTATGTGGTCCGGGTTCATACTTGGGTTGGCCGCTATCAATTGCTCCGAGGATATGCCGGCGGAAGAGGCTATATCCCAAAGGGTGTCCCCTTCTTTTACCCGGTAGGTTTCAATTTCGGCGGCGCCCTTTTTTACCTGTGCCAGCGCCTCATTCACGCTAACCAGTTCACTGGAATCGGCCTCTATATCTTCAATACCGACATCCTCTGCGAAGGCCACTTCCGCGCCCGGCGACCTGTATGGAGCTTTCAACCTGTCCAGAAGCTCCTGAGCCTCCTCCCTGTTCTGCAGCACCAGCCTTATGTCGTTATCCACCAACACTGCGGCGGCTTTCGTGCTGAAAAACAGGTTTTCCGCCAGGGCAGCCTTTAGGTCTTCACCCTGCATAAAGTTTCCTTCGTAGGGGTATGTCCTGGCCAGGCTTACCTTTCCGGATATCCCCAGCTTGCGCCCCGCAATCCTGGACTTTTTCTCAACCAGTTCACTGACGGCTGTCCGGACCTCCGCCGGGTCGTTTACCAGGGCTATGGTTTTGCCGTTTACCTGGACGGCCCATACCTTGTACCCATCGTCAATAATTCCGCTGAAGAACATAATAAGAACGGTGTACAGGGCAATTGAAATGATAGCTACGGGCTCCCTGGGTTTATTTATGTAATCAATCAGTTTTTCTTTAAAATTTCGACGTCGTCTGCGATTTCTCTCACTCTTTAATGAGGGCAAAAGCACCACCTCTGGATTGATTAATTAATTGTCTATATCATAATTTTGGGGAAATTGCCAGAACAGCTCATAATGAAGTATTATAACACAACCCTTTCCCCCGGGGAAAACACCTAACCACCAAAATATTCCGCTTATTCTCAGCCGTTTTCCCGAAATCTCCTTATTACATAATATTTTAATAAACACTCTTTCATGCCACCACAAGTTGTCTGGCAATAAAGAAAAAAAAGGCTCTCCGGAAAACAGGAGCAGCCTTGATTATATTACTCATCACCCGCCATGACCACCTTAAGGTAGAGAGCGCACTCCAGCCTCATTTTCATCAACTGGCAACTAAGCGGGTTCGGCTTTAATATGGTGCCGCTGTATGCCCGGGCGCTGGCATGACAGCCCCCGCTGCAGTAAAATTTGGCCCAGCATTCCGTACAATCCTCTTTGCCGTATACATGAGCGCCGGCAAAGTAGGCGGATAAATCCTTGTTCAAGAAAACTCCGTATACGTCGCCCATAATATATTCCTCCTGCCCCACGAACTGGTGGCAGGGATAAAGCTTGCCCTCCGGGTCCACCGCCAGGTATTCCGAACCGGCGCCACAGCCCGAAAGCCTTTTAGGCAAACAGGGGCCACCGTCCAGATCAATATTGAAATGAAAGAAATTAATGGGGCTGCCGGCCCCGGCCCTTTCCAGCATTATATCCGCCAAAAGCCTGTATTCCCTCAAAAGCGCGGGAACATGCTCCTCCCTCAGGGAATATTCCTCCTCCGGGGGAGCCACCACAGGCTCCACGGAAATTTCCTTTAGCCCCAGCCCGGCCAGGTGCATTACATCCCTGGAAAAATCGGTATTATAACTGGTATATGTGCCCCGCACGTAATAATTGCAGTAATTTCTGCTTTCCAGGAAATCGATAATCTTCCGTGATACAACATCATACGAACCGCCCCCTCCGGTGAGGGGGCGCATGGCGTTATGCACTCCGGGCCTGCCGTCCAGACTCAAAACCACGCTCATGTTGTTCCGGTTTAAAAATTCCCCGGTATCTTCGTCCAGCAACAGGCCATTGGTGGTAAGGGTGAACTTTAATTCTTTGCCCCTCTCCTTAGCCAGTTCCTTACCGTATTCCACCAGATCATATAGAACCCTTTTATTCAACAGCGGTTCCCCGCCAAAAAAATCCACTTCCACATGGCGCCGGCCGCCGGAGGATGCCATTAAAAAATCAAGTGCGGCCTTACCCGTCTCCAGGGACATCAGTCCCGCCGACCCGCCGAATTTACCCTGGCCGGCAAAACAATAGCGGCAGGACAGATTGCAGTCGTGAGCCAGATGCAGGCACAGAGCCTTAACAATGTTGTGTGCCGGGGGGATGTAGGACTTGTTCAGGGGGTCCGGGCTGAACAACAAACCCTCATCCACCAGGCCGTCAACCTCCGCCAGCGCCTCCACCACCTCATGCCCGGGATAGCGCCGGGAGAGCTTTTCCACCAGATCGGTACGGGCAGTATTTCGGTAGTCCTCCAGCACGTCCCAGGTTACCTCATCAACCCGGTGCACCGCCCCGCTGTGAACATCCAGCACCACCCTTGTATCGTTAATAATAAATTTGTGCAACATTTATTACACCCCAAATGAAAAACCCAATCCTTTTGGGATCAGGTTATCAAAAATATTATTTGCTTTCCCTGGCACAGACCTGATTGCC
>CBEULQ010000237.1:0-5054 GCA_965543975.1 uncultured Desulfocucumis sp.
TTTTTAAAAAAGTATATTGATTAATCATGGTAAAAGTAATAATATAAATAAAATTAACTTATCGATATTAATAAGCTTAATTTATTTGAAGATATGTTATTTGATAAGTTTGATTTATGGTTTCTTTAAAATTTCTTAAATAGTGCTTTCAGGTTCCAAAATATAAATTTAAAAGGAGGAGGAGAGCGTTGTTTAACGGTCTTTTTCAACCCACCCATTTAATTCTTATCCTGGTCGTAGTGTTGATTCTCTTCGGTCCGGGTAAACTGCCTGAAGCAGGCAAAGCCATTGGCAGGGGACTGCGCGACATGAGAAATGCCTTTGCCGGGCAGAACGAGGAGGAGAAAGGGGAGCAAATGCCCGCCGGGAAAACTACCGGTGTTGATAACGTCGCCGCCGCAGCAGCCTGTGCCGGGGACTCCGGGAAGAAGATCAATTAATCAGTTAAGAAATATCTGTAGCTGTTATCCGAGGGGGCGGAACAAATACTGAATAAAGAAGATATGACCGTTGTTCAGCATATGGAAGAACTGCGCCGGGTGATAATTATTTCCCTGGCGGCCAGCTTAGTGATGGCGGCAGTATGCTGGTTTTTCAGCGAGCCTGTGCTTGCCATTCTGCTGGAACCGGTTACCGCCTCAGGCAGCAAAATTGTCTACATTGGCATAACCGAAGCCATAATGACAAAAATAAAGCTCGCCTGTTTCCTGGGATTTCTGGCCGCCCTGCCTGTTACCCTTTGGCAGGTCTGGGGGTTTGTAATTCCGGCCCTGCGAAAAATTGAAAGAATATATTTTACACTTTTTGTACTTATTTCGTTCCTGCTTTTTATCGGAGGTATAGTTTTCGGTTTTTTGGTGGTATTTAAACTCTGTGTTTCAATGCTTTTAAAATATGGCGGCAGCCAGCTGATACCAATGCTGACCATAGGCAAATATGTATCATTTACCCTGAATTTTTTGCTGCCCTTCGGTCTGGTCTTTGAAATGCCGCTGGCCTCGTACTTTCTGGCCAGCCTGGGGTTACTGAAATACAGGACCATGGCCAGGATTAGGAAGGCGGCAATTCTCGGGGCTGTGGTGATAGCTTCCGCCCTGGTTGCGTCCCCGGATATATTCAGCGTTCTTCTTCTGGCCGCTCCCATATATATTCTGTACGAATTCAGCGCCAGCATAGTCCGTCTGACGGAGTGGAATATTGAGCGGAAAAAATCCGGGAAAACCCTGGGTCAGCTGTTAATGCCGCTGAAGAAAATACTGTTAAAGGTAAGAGATATAAAATTAATGACCAGATAGTTATCATTATTTTTTTTGCGTTTGCTAGGAGGTTTGCATCATGGATGAACATTTGTTAACGGAGAAAGAAATGACCAGAAGGTCATTTCTAAAAATGATGGGTGGATTGGGTCTGGCCGGACTTACCGTAACTTTGACGGGGTGCGGGGCTTCATCGGTGGCAGGGCAGGCCGGAGGTGAAGGCTGGCTGCCCCACCAGTACCAGATTGCCGGAACGTGGCCGGCTCAGGTTCGGGGAAGGGTTCCCATCGACCAAAGCAACCCATCCATAGTAAGGGATGACCAAAAATGCGTTTTGTGCGGCCAGTGCCTGGAAGTCTGCAAAAACACCCAGACGGTATTCGGCCATTACGGTTTTCCGCTGGTCAATGAAATAGTGTGCATCAACTGCGGCCAGTGCGCGCTTTGGTGTCCCACCGGGGCTATAGCGGAGCGGGACGATACGGAAGAGGTGCTGCAGGCCCTTAAGGACCCGGATAAATACGTTGTGGTGCAGACAGCCCCGGCCACCAGGGTGGCCCTGGGGGAGGAATTCGGCATGCCGCCGGGCACCTGGGTGATGGGGCAGCAGGTGGCGGCCTTGAAAAAGCTGGGTTTTGACGCGGTGTTTGATACAAACTTCACCGCCGATGTAACCATTATGGAGGAAGCCACGGAGCTTATTAAAAGGATTAAGGGAGATGTGAAGAAGCCCCTGCCCCAATTTACCTCCTGCAGCCCGGGCTGGGTAAAATTCTGCGAATATTTTTACCCGGACCTTATTCCCAACCTGTCCAGCTGCAAATCTCCCCAGCAGATGCTGGGGGCGCTGGTGAAGACCTATTATGCAAAAAATAAGGGCATAGACCCGGCAAAAATATACTCCGTGGCCATCATGCCCTGTACGGCTAAAAAATTTGAGGCAAAGCGGCCGGAAATGAATGACAGCGGCCATTACTGGCATAAGTCCGACATGCAGGATGTGGACGCGGTGCTGACCACCAGGGAGCTGGCCAGATTGCTTAAAAAACAGGGTATTGATTTAAACGGCCTTACCGGGCAAAACTATGATCCGCTGCTGGGCGAGGCCAGTGGGGGGGCGGTTATATTCGGAGCCACCGGCGGGGTTATGGAGGCTGCCGCCCGGACCGCCTATTATTTTATAACCCAAAAGGAGCCGCCTGCGGCGTTGTTAAACCTCACTCCGGTGCGGGGACTGCAGGGTGTGAAGGAGGCCGCCCTGGACATTCCCGGCGTGGGTACGCTTAAGGTGGCGGTTTGCCACGGTATGGGCAACGGCCGGCAGGTGCTGGAAGCGGTGAGGAAGGGAGACGCGCCATGGCACTTCATTGAATTCATGTCCTGTCCCGGAGGCTGCCAGAGCGGCGGCGGACAACCCAGAACTTCGGTGCCCCCGTCCGACAACATCCGGACCAAGAGAATTGCCAGCCTTTACAGCGCCGACCAGCGCATGGCGCTCAGGAATAGCCATGAAAACAAAGAGGTTTTAGCCCTGTACAATAATTTCCTCAATCATCCCATGAGTGAACTGGCCGAAGAACTTTTGCACACGGAATATGAAGACCGGGGCAAAAACTTTAACAGTCTGGTGGCGGTTGACAAAACGGCCAGAGCGGTTTAAGGAGGGTAATAGTAAATGGCAAAAAGCGTTCTGGTTGATGTAACCAAGTGTGTGGGCTGCGGCAGCTGCGAGGTGGCCTGCAAATTGTGGAACGGGCTTAAATTTGACCAGGACCCCCCAACTGATGTTCAGGGGGACGGACTGGCCGCGGAAAAATGGACCTCGGTGAACCTGGTAAAGGCCAAGAAGGGAAATGAAGACGCCTGGAGGTTTGTAAAAAGGCAGTGCCTGCACTGTCACGAGCCCGCCTGCGCCTCGGCGTGTTTTTCCAAAGCCATACAAAAAACAAAAAATGGTGCTGTGGTTTACGATGAAAAGCTCTGCGTGGGCTGTCGCTATTGCATGCTGGCCTGCCCCTTCAACATTCCCAAGTATGAATGGGATAAAACATTCCCCAGGGTGCGCAAGTGCCAGATGTGCGCCGGCCGCCTAGACCAGGGGGAGAGTCCGGCCTGTGTGGGGGTCTGTCCAGCCGGCGCCCTGACCTACGGCGAGCACGAAGACATGCTTAAAATCGCCCGGGAGAGGATAAGTAAAAACAGCGCTTACATAAATCAAATATACGGCGAGAAGGAGGCCGGAGGCACTTCCTGGCTGTACATATCCGATGTGCCCTTCAAGGAGTTGGGATTCCGGACGGATATCACCACCAGGCCGCTGCCGCAATACAGCGAAAGCATACTCAGTTTGACACCCGCAGTAGGACTCGGCTGGGGGGCTATGCTAACCGGGCTGTATGTTTACAACCGGCGTAGAAACGATATAGCCAGGGAAGAAAACGAAAACAGAACCTCTAACAAGAAATAGGTTACGGGGAGGTATATAAGATGGCTTTAGCCAAATGGAAGTTCAAAATGACTCCGTTCAGGACTCTCTTATTGGGAATAGGGTTATTTTCACTGGCCGTGATGGTATACAGGCTGGTTTTCGGCCTGGGCAGTTCCACTAACCTGAATGACCAGTGGCCCTGGGGCCTCTGGATAGGTTTTGACGTGTTGACCGGTGTGGCCCTGGCCGGAGGCGGTTACAGCACCTGCCTGCTGGTGCACGTATTAAGGGTGAAAAAATTTACCCCCATTGCCAGAAGCGCCATGCTGACTTCATTAATAGGATACCTGCTGGTAATGGGTGGTTTGTTCCTGGATATCGGCCGCTGGTTCAATTTCTGGCGCCCCTTTGTCTCCTGGGGTTACCACAGCGTGCTGTTTGAGGTGTTCTGGTGCGTTTCCCTCTATACCACCATCCAGTTGCTGGAATTCGGGGAAGCAGCCACGGAAAAGGTGATGAAATCCTGGCATCGCCCGGTTAAAAAAATTCTCCCGGTGCTTTTTATCATCGGCATTGTGCTGCCCACCCTGCACCAGTCTTCCCTGGGCTCCCTCTACGTGATAGAAGTGGGCAAACTTTACCCGCTGTGGTGGTCGATGCTGCTGCCGGTGTTTTTCCTGATGTCATCATTCTTTGTGGGTCCGGCCATGGTCACCCTGGAAACCACCCTGGCCGGCAGAGCGCTGGGCCACAAGCAGGACCCGGACGTGCTCAGATCGCTGATAAAAATATCCGGCTATTTAATGCTGGTCTACCTGGGGCTTAAAGTAGGCGACCTTATTTACCGCGGGGCAACCGGGCTGGTTTTCGCGGGCAACCTGGAGGGTAACATGTTCCTGCTGGAAATGGTGGCCGGTGTAATTATTCCACTGATCATTTGCTTCACTCCCAGGTTCCGCTCCAGTACCGCCGGCCTTTTGACCTTCAGCGGGCTGGTGGTGGCCGGGGTAATCATCAACAGGATGAACGTGGTGTTTACAGGCATGGCCGGTTCAGCGGGCGGAGCCTATTTCCCCTCCTGGATGGAATGGACTGTAAGTCTGGGGCTGGTGGCTCTCGGGGTGCTTGGTTACCTGTTCGTGGCTGAGAATTTCAATATAGCATCCGGCCATCATGAACAGGAACACAGCAAAGAAAGCCTGTCTTCCGGCCGGGCAGTCAAGATATCCGCCTGAGTTAAGTTTTCGAAGAACATTAAATCACTGACGGACTAAAAATACCAAAAGGACTACCGGCATCAATGCAGAAGTATAATTGCAAAGAAAAAGGAAAGGGGACTTTAAAGAATGTCCCCTAATTTTTCAGTCAGT
>CBEULQ010000238.1:0-5044 GCA_965543975.1 uncultured Desulfocucumis sp.
TGGGCTAGATGTTTCAGATGGAGGAAAACCATGACTATAGACAGTTTGAGTATATTTACCGCGGCTTTAGATTCTCCTTATAATGAAGCCCGTCAACGCAAGGCGCAAGGCCAAAAAGTCATTGGCTGGTTACTGACGGATATGCCTGAGGAATTAATCCATGCAGCTGGAGCTTTTCCAGTGGGTATTCTTGGTTCGAACAATACTATCAGCCTGGTTGATAGCTGTGTCCAAGTCTGGATGTGTTCACTGATGCGGAGTTCTCTGGAAATGTGTTTACAGGGGGAACTTGGTTTTTTAGACGGTATATTGATTCCGCAGACATGTGATACTGCACGGATGATGGTTGGCCTTATGCGGAGAAACAGCCGGACTCCTTTTTTTGATATTTATCAAATACCAAGGCAGGCTAACCGCCCAAGTGCCAGGGTATACCTTACAGGTGAATTGAAACGTTTAAAAAACAAATTAGAACAGCTGACCAAGGAGACTATCACAGATGAAAAACTGCGGGCTTCAATTCGATTATTTAATGAGAACCGGCGACTGTTACGCCGGATGTTTGGCATCCATGCTTCATATCCCGGGTTGCTTAAATCACGTGAGGCATATTCCGTGATCAAGGCTGCGATGTATATGGATAAAGCAGAACATAACCGGTTGTTAAGGAATTTGATCAAGGAGATGGAACTTAAAACAGGTAACATGACCGGAAAGTCATCATCCAAAGTGAGGCTCGTGGTTTCCGGTGGAGTCTGGGAACCTCCTGCGATTATGGATCTAATAGATGAAGCCGGTGGGATAGTTATTGGTGATGATTTGCATACGGGGGCACGTTATTTGGGTCCCGATGTGGACGAAGAGGACGATGTTTGGACAGCTTTGGTTGATCGGCAATTAAAAAGGATTCCGTCAGCAATCTTTGATAACCGGGAACAGGAGCGCCGGCAGTTCTTAATCGATCTGGCCCGTCGCTCGGACGCCAGTGGACTACTCTTTTGGCACCTTAAGTTTTGTGAACCGGAAAACTATGATTATAATGACATGCGTGAGGGTCTAAACATGGCCGGAATCCCCAATATGCGCATTGAGACCGAATTGATTAACCTCACTCTGGGACAGATTAGAACAAGATTGGAAGCTTTCATAGAAATGATAGGGGGGGAGTTCCATTGAACGTACCCTTTAAAACAGCTGCCCTGATGAAAGAATTAATGGCCAAATATTACGCGCGAGGTGAGGAATGCCGTCGTCGGGGAATTCCTGTTGCTTGGGTGACGGCAGTTTTCCCGGTCGAAATTGTATATGCGATGGACCTTTTTCCTTATTATCCTGAAAATTTCGGGGCTGTCGCTTCCACCAAAAAAATAGCACATATACTTTCCGAGGCAGCGGAAAGACGGGGATATTCTTACGATCTCTGCGGTTATGCCAGGTGTGGTATTGGTGATTCGTACGCTTCCGAACACCCGGTGGGGAATATTCTTCCTCCGGACCTGTTACTTTGCTGCAATACCCAGTGCGGTAGTTTACCCAAGTGGTTTGAAGCAGCTGCCCGGTTTTACGATAAGCCGTATTTCCTTTGGGACTCGCCTTTATTAGAAGATGAAGTATCTGATCTTAACCAATCCTATTTAATTTCACAGCTTCATGAGTTAATCGATTTCCTGGAGTTCTCAACCAAGCGGAGGTTTAGCATGGATCGACTACGTGAGGCTGTAACGTTGTCAAGCCAGGCTACCCGCCTGTGGAACGAATGTTTGGATATGGCTGCTATTAAGCCGGCTCCGTTTGGATTTTTTGATGCTTGCTTTCATATGGCTCCGATTGTTACCATGCGAGGTACCCTGGCAGCTGTCGAATATTACCGGCAGTTGAAGGCCGAACTGATAGAACGCCTGGATAAACACATTTATGCCATCCCGCACGAGCGATTTAAAGTTTACTTCGACCACATCCCAGTTTGGCCCCGCTTGCGCTGGTTTGCGGATCTGTTCGCGGCGCATGACACGCTGGTGGTGGCTTCCCAGTATACTCATTCCTGGGCAATGGATTTTGACCCTGATCGCCCGCTGGAGACCTTGGCAGAGCAGTATCCCCGGCAATTTGTCAACAGGGGTTTTGATTACCGGATCAAGCTAAAGATGGATTTCATCAAACATTATAATTGTGACGGGTTTGTTCTGTTCTCTAACAGGAGCTGCAAACCCAATGCTTTCGGACTCTATGACAAAAAAAAGGTGCTCACAGAATTGACCGGCCTGCCTGGGGTTGTTTTTGAGGGTGACATGTCGGATTTGAGATTTTTTTCTGAGGAACAGGTTCAAGCCTTACTGGAAAACTTTTTTCAGCTATTAGCTGAGAAAGAAGGAACAAAGTGAAGAGGTTCGATGACTTACCCCATTTTATCAAGTAATATTTAGCAGACTAGCTTAGTGGGTAGCCTTCAGGGAATATATGTTAGGCCGTTTATCCGCGAATAAAATCAAAAAATTAAGAAACTTCAAACAATTTGAAAAAATGAAAGGATGGTAAAAATGCATATTATTCCTGTTATCATTGTGTGTATTTATGTTGTTATCTTATACTTGATATCCTGGTATTCTTCCATACTGGCTAAAAAAGATGGTGTTGAAGGTTATTTGTTGGCGGGGCGTGGTTTTCCCACTGTGGTTGTAGCGGTGGCATTAGCGGGTTTGGCAGTAGGAGGGGCTTCCACGGTTGGTGTAGCCCAAAATGCTTATAAAGCCGGGATTTCTGCCGGCATGTACAATGCTGCTTGGGGAGCGGGAGGCATTCTGGTTGGTTTAATTGGCGCTTCTCGATTACGTCAATTGATGATTTCTACAGTACCTGAACTTTTGGGACAATATTTCGGCCCTTCTGCTCGGGTCATTGGGGTTATTGGGCAATTAATTATTCAAATAACGATAACTTCTTTGCAATATGTTGCCGGAGGAGCTATACTTACAGCTCTTCTGCCACAATTTTTTACAATGTCCAGTGGAATGCTTACAACTGCAATTGTGTTTGTTGGAATAACCATTCTTGGAGGGATGTGGGCTTCCGGTCTGACCAATATTATAAATGTAATTGTTATATATGTAGGGATAATTGTCGGAGTGATTTCAAGTATTAGCCATGTAGGGGGAATGGGTAAGCTGGTACTTAGCCTTCCGGCTCAGGGACACTGGTTTGACCCCGTGGCAGGCATGGGGATTGCAATAGTAGGAGCTTGGTTTGCGGTCATGATTACCCAGGCTTTATCCGTCCAGGGCGTAATTCAAATTGCCTTTGCTGCCAAAGATGGGAAAGCAGCACGTAACGGTTTTATTCTTGGTGGCATTCTGATTTTGCCAGTGGGTTTTTTATCAGCTGTTTTCGGTATAGTAGCAGCGGCTCAATTTCCCGGTATTCCTACAGCCAGTGTCTTACCCCAAGTAGTGTTAACGCTCAATCCATTTGTTGCCGGATTTACTCTGGCAGGGTTGTGGGCGGCAGACGTCTCCACTGCCAGTGTCCTTTTGATCGGTTCTTCCACCTTGATAGTAGAAGATATCTGGAAAAGATATTTTCAGCCTAATCTTGATAGTAAGCAAAGTATCATGGCTTCCCGTATTATCGTTCTGTTAGTCAGTGTGCTTACTTACATCCTGGCAACTACTGTAGTAGGTATTTTACAAACTTTGACAGTAGGTCTAACTCTTACATCAGCGTATACACTGATTCTTTTGTTTACAATGTTTGCACCGCGGTTTTGCCGGAAATCAAGTGCTTTCTGGACTATCCTGACAGGTATTATTTATCTGCTGATCTGGCAGTTCGTACCGGCAACTCATATTGTGCCTCATGCCATTTATTTAGCATGGCCTGTTGCCCTTGTGACTTTCTTTGCCGTATATGTTTTGGATCGAAGACCCGCCGAAATACCGGTTAAAGCTGAAAATAATACAATGACGTTAACACATTAAAAATAAGTTCAGGTGGAACCGGTTGGGACTACTTACCTCGGACAGCGAATAGGAGGAAATATCAATGATAACAGTAGGAATTGACAGTGGAAGCAGGAATACCCAAGCTGTTGTGTTTAAAGAGGGTCAAATTATTGGTAATTCAATGACTTCAACTGGATTTGATGCCAATGAATCAGCTACAAAAGTATATGATATGGTTTTACAAGTTGCCGGTATTAAAGATGAGGATGTTGCAGTTGTAGCCTCGACTGGTGTTGGCCGCAGAGAAGTGAAATTTGCCAAAGACAGTGTGACCGAAGTAGGTTCAGCTGCCCGAGGTGTCCGTTCCATTATACCGACCATCAACACGATTATCGACCTGGGAGCAGAAGAAGTGCGGGTAATCAAATTGAATCCGGATGGCAAGATTGCGGACTTTGCCGTCAATGATAAATGCGCAGCCGGGGCCGGTTCCTTTATCGAATCTATGGCACGTGTGCTCCAAGTCACCCCGGAAGAAATGGGATTTTTGTCAATGAAATATAGCAAAGAAGTTCCTATGAACGCTCAATGTGTAGTGTTTGCTGAATCCGAAGTAATTTCCCTTATTCACCAAAAAACAGCGAAAGAAGATATTGCTCGTGCTGTGCATGACGGTGTTTCCAACAGGGTTAGTTCCATGGTACGCCGGGTTGGCATCGTTGACGATGTTGCACTTATTGGAGGACCGGGACTCAATGTAGGTTTGGTGCAATCCCTTAAAGACAACCTGGCTAAGAATATCGTGGTACCTGACTATACGGAATATATCAGCGCATTGGGAGCCGCTATCTACGCCGCGGAAATCGCCTAAGCCAAGTTCCGTGTCACAATCCGAAGCATGAAGAAACCGTAAGAAGGGTTAACAGGTAATTGTTGCAACAGGCTATGACTGGAAATTTAAATAAGATAGTTTATACAGTGAGAATTTAAATTCGAACCACAAAATATCGGACAACGAGGGAGATTACGACATGAATAAAAACGTAAAAAAAGAGTATTGGAGATGGAAAGAATATAGCTGGAAAAATGTAGAAATTCCAGATTGGCAC
>CBEULQ010000239.1:0-5034 GCA_965543975.1 uncultured Desulfocucumis sp.
ATTGAAAAGGTTGGAAACTCTGGCTCCCCTTTCAGCGGACTACAGGCACAGCGAGGGTAATTCCGACGCCCATATTAAAGCCGTACTGGTGGGTTCTTCGGTAAACGTGCTGATTTCCGGAGGCCGGGCGGATCTGGGAACCTGGCAGGGCATTTTTCTGTGTGAGTTCGACGGCCCCAGGAATCGCAGCGTTAAAGTAAAGATTATTTAAAAGTCAAACCTGGACAAATTGGCGGCCACGGCGGTTTCCGCCGGATTTCCTTTAATGGCGGTTGTTGATACGGCGGTATGCCCGGTTTTTCCCGGGGGAATCTCTCCGGGCAGCAGGCCGTCAATTTTTTCTGAAACCTTTAACACGTCGTCTTCGTATTTCAGCAGGGAATTAAGCGTTTCCTCCACCGCTTCCTTGCCCAGCCAGGAAGCGTTCATTATTGTCAGAGCCCGAGCCCAGTCAATGGTTTCGGCTATTCCGGGCAGCTTTTTAAGCGGCATCTTTCTTACGGAGCTTACAAACAGCGCCACCTGCCGGCAAAGATCCCGGTTGATTTCAGACAGGTTGATCTGTATTAGCGCCTCCTCCTGTTCCGGGGTGGGGAAGTGAATGTAAAGATGAAGACAGCGTCTTTTCAGGGCATCGCTTAAATCCCGGGTATTATTGCTGGTAATGACAATATGGGGAATATGTATTGCCTTTATGGTGCCGTATTCGGGGATGCTCACCTGGAAATCGGACAGTGCTTCCAGGAGAAAGCTTTCCAGTTCCTCATCGCTTTTGTCCACCTCGTCGATTAGCAGAACCACTGGCTGCCGGGAGGTAAACGCCTTTAAAACGGGTCGTTCCAGCAGAAACTCGGGTTTATAGACGCCGGATTTAATGTTCTGCCAGTCTTGCTGTGCGGATTGGGTAAACAAGAGCTGTTTTTGATAGTTCCATTCATATAAGGCCTTGCTCTCATCAAGACCGGGATAGCACTGAAGCCTTATTAACTCCGTGTCCAGGGCTCTTGCCATGGCCAGGGCCAGTTCGGTTTTGCCCACCCCGGCGGGTCCTTCCACCAGCAGGGGCTTGTTCATTCTACCCGCCAAAAAAACCGTGGCCGCAACCCTCCGTTGGGTTAGATAGCCTGATGACAGCAGGGAATCCATTACCTGGTCGACGCTTTCGAACATATACAGCACCCCGTTCACATAATAGCACAAACATATTGCGTATAGCCATATCTGCCGCCGCCGTGATAAAATTTCAAAAAATGCGGAGTCGGTATCGTATGAAAATAGAGATATTAACCAGACAGATGGATAAAAAAGGTGAATTGCTGACATACCTGGCCAGGCAGGTAGATTTTGCCTCAGGTGGCGGCTTTGCCAGGGCAAAGGACATGGATATGGAATTCGGACAGGATTATATTCTGGTCTCCACCAGCAGCGCTGATTTTGGGGAGTGGATGGTAAAAACATTGGTTACCGTCAGGCCGGTACCCTTCGCGCCGGCTTTTTATGAACCGGTTACAGACCAGAAAATGATTGTTACAGCCTCCTCTCTTGAAATAAATTCGATAATACCGAACCTGTCCAGGCTTGAACACCTGGACCTGGAAAGAGGGGAACTGGCCGGTTTTTACGAGACTGCCTGGCAGTCCCGGGATGTGGCCGTAATGGCCAGGTGTGAAGTGATGGTGCAGGGGGGCCTGGCAGTGGCCAGGATTAAATTCGCCGGTCATTTTAGGGAAAGCGAGTGGCATTGCCGGGCTTGTCTGGATAAAATTACCATTACGGAGCTGCTGGGAGTCTTTACGGGGGAGGCGCATACTTCCCATGCCGGGCCTGTGGCCGGGGCCGCGCTGGCCCAGGGACATTCATTGGTGAGCGACACCGTCTGCAGCGATTTTATCAACTGTTGCCCAGGTGAAGTGGCTTATATGAAAGAAAGCGGTTTTTATACCGTTTCTCTTGGCGGGGCATCCGGCCGGATTGAATTTAAACCCCAAACGAACCCGTCAAAGGTAGATGTTACCCTGGTGATTGAAAAGGCTGCCGGTATTGACCCGCAAATACTTGGCGCAGCCATGGTATCCCTGGATATAAAAAACGTCACGGTCAATCGGAAGATTGAGGGGTTGCTGATAAGCCCGGACGTTCTGATTAAAGAGCTGGGTTTTATTAAAGACAAGAGTTTTTATAGATTTACCTGTGTCAAGGATAATCTCCAGGCAAGTTATGACATTAAAGAAAGAGAACTGGCCGTTTCCGGGGTCATTTCCGTCCGGGAGGCCAGCATCGTTACTATTGAGCAATTTTTTTCGGAGGTTGACAGGTTCTGTGCTCTGGTGATGAGTTATGCTTCGTAAAATAATCGAATTTGCCGGAATTCTCAGGTCCGCAGGAATTAAAGTATTGCCGGGCGATATGCCGGATTTGCTAAAGGCTGTTCAATTGCTCGGGCCGGGGCGGCAGGAATTTAAATGTGCCCTTGAAGCCGTTCTGGTAAAAGAGTCCGGGGACCGGGAGATACTGGACAAATTTTACCGCCTTTACTGGCGGGGCGTTAATCCGCTGCCGGCCAGGGGGGTTTTGAAAAACCCGGCGGAAAACCCACCCCGGCTCTCCCTTGAGGAATTTTCACACAGGATGTCGGAAATTAAGGATTGGCTAAGAAAGGATATCCAGGAAAACAGCGGCTTATTTAAAGGATTTGGCGGGGGAGGGATCCCCGGATACTCCGGCGGAGGCAGGCCGGAGCAGGGCGGTCACCCTTCACAGCCGCTTGTATGGGCCATTCAGGACGGAAGAAGGCACATACTGGCCGGGCTAGCCAGGAATGCGGCGGAAAGGCTGGCCATGTCCCCGGGAAAAGAATATGACCATTTGGAGAGTCTGCGCCTGCTAAAAGTGGAACTGGGCTGGGCGGAGGGGGAAGACTGGCTGCTCCGCCGGGAGAACACGGCGGAATCCCTGGGCTGGAAAGACAATATGAAGCTCTTGGATAAAATGCTGGCGGATGAACTGGACCGCCTGGGCTGGCTGCAGGGAGACCAAACTGACAGAAGGGAAATTGCCGCCAGGTCCAACATAGACATTCAGGTTTTTGACCGGCTGGAAGCGGAGCAGTCGGAGGAAATAAAAAAGAAATTGGTAAGACTGGGAAGAAGACTGGCCACCAGAACCGGCTACCGGAGGGGGCCGGCCCCTTCCGGACAGGTCGACCTGCGCCGCACCGTTCGCGGGGCTGGGGTAACAGGGGGTATACCGTTAAAGCTGTATTACCAGGACAGAAAGCTAACCAGGCCTGCTCTGGTGTTGCTTTGCGACCTTTCCGGTTCCGTGGCCCCTTTCAGCAAATTTATGTTGCTTCTTTTAAACGCCATGCATGCAAAGTTCAGGCAAACCAGATCCTTTGTATTTGTTGAGGCGGTGGAGGAAGTAACCGGATTTATCCGGGGAGGGGATATAAACATCTCCGTCAATGACATTTACAGAAACACTTCCATTTGGCAGGCGGGTTTCTCCGATTACGGACAGGTATGGAACCAGTTCAGGCAAAACCATATAAATGCGGTAAACCATAAAACCACTCTAATTATTCTGGGGGACGCCCGAAACAATTACAAACCGGACGGGAAGGATCATTTTGCGGAAATTGCCGGCAGGGCCGGCCGGGTGATCTGGTTGAACCCGGCGCCAGGGGACAAATGGGACAGTGAAGACAGTATCATGAAGGTATACGCACCTTATTGCCACCATGTATTCGAGTGCCGGAACCTGAAACAGCTGGAAAGGGTTGCAAAAAAGATATTTTAAATACCTTGGTACGGGTGCAGGCTGCTTTCAAGGGGTAATCTATGCCATGTTTAAGATTGAAAAGTTGGCCCAATACATTTCTCAATGATATCCAAACCTTTAAAGACATATGTTTCAATTTTTATCATTTATGTTACCAACTTGGTCTCAATAAGTTTGACAAAAAGTTTACATAAGTCCGGGTCGTAGTGGGATCCTGCAAAAGTCAGTAACTCGGTACAGGCTTCAATATGCGACTTCCCTTTTTTATAAGGTCTGTCGGTGGTCATGGCATCAAAACTATCGGCAATTCTGATGATCCTGGCTCCAAGCGGTATATCCTTATCGCAAATACCCCGGGGATAACCTGTTCCGTTATAGTTTTCATGGTGATGCAGTATGTAAGGGGCAACCTTATCTAGAGACTTAATGGGGCGAACAATCTCACTGCCCCAATAGGGGTGCTGTTTTAAAATGGCCCACTCACTTTCAGTAGGTTTACCCGTTGCATTTAGGATATTAACATTTATTTCTATTTTACCGATATCGTGCAGATAGGCCCCATATTGAATAAGCTTGACTTCATCTTCGGACAAGCCGTAATTTGTAGCCAGCAGGGTTGCATATTCCAGCACCCGTTCCGAATGGCCGTAAGTATAGCGGTCTTTGGCATTGATAATGCTTAAGAGGGTTCGCATGGAACTCAACAGTTCGGTCTCAGATTGAGTACAAGAACTTTTAAGTGAATCCAAAACGTTAAAATACAGTTCTATTTTATCTTTGCTGGTTTTTTTGGCTTTATATAGAGCCTGATCCGCAAGCACCAGCAGGTCCTCACCGGATTTGGTGTGTTCCGGAAAGCTGGCCAGACCTATGGTGATGGTCATTTTACCGGCGGGAAGTTGCTCGGTGTTTTTCATGGCTAAACTTTCTATTTTATTTTTTAGTTCCCTGGCTTTGGCATAAGCAGCCATTGTATCAGAATAAGGCAGCAGTACACAAAATTCATCACCTCCGTAACGGGCAGCAATGGCCGGAGGATCAATTTCTTTTAATAATATCTTGCCTACTTCTTGCAAGACCTGGTCACCGGCAACATGACCAAAGGTATCGTTAAAATACTTAAAGTAATCTATATCAAAAATAATCAAGCTAAGTGAGTGGTTGTTTTTTTGGGCTTGCTCCAGCAGGGACTTGAAATTAACCTGGAAATATCTATGGTTATATACACCGGAAAGGCCGTCGCGGTTGGCCATT
>CBEULQ010000240.1:0-5032 GCA_965543975.1 uncultured Desulfocucumis sp.
ATAATATGTCCCGTTTTTCTGTAGGTTTTTATCCGTGTACCAGGTCTGGTTATTTGTCACCACGTCTATTTCTATGTAAGGACAGGCTCCTGTTTTCCGTTCGATATGGAAACTGATTTCATCTGAGGAATCGTGGTCCCACACCAAAAAAACAGAGCTGTCGGTTACATAGACTTCCCTTAATTGGCTGGGGGGTGACAGCGGCCCGGTTGACGGGACAACGCTGCATTCATTGGAGTAGCAGGATGCTCCGGTTGGGACAATGGCCTTTACACGGTATGTGTATGTTACATTATTAACTACGGATTTATCTCTGTAAAAGGTGGTATGAGGACCGACTTCCGCTATCGTTTGGAAATCCGCTGTTTCTCCTGCCTTTCTCTCAATGGCAAAGCCTCTTTCTGCATTGTTGCCAGTCCAGGCCAAGTCCACCCGTTTACCGGATATTGCCGTACAGGTCAGGTTTTCAGGTCCTTGTTCAATATTGAGGGTGTCAACCCGGCAAATGTTGGAATATTTCGACCTGCCGGTGGAATTATAGGCACAGACTCTGTATGAATAGGATATACCGGGCAGAACCGTACTGTCGGTGTACTCCCTTTCCCCGGGATTATCCAGTATTGCCAGCAATTCCACATTGTCGTCCCCCGTTATTTTTCGCTCAATTACAAAACCTTCCTCTTCAGTTGATGAATTCCGCCAGGACAGGATTACACCTTTCCGGTTAATTAGCGTGCAGGAAAGATCCGAGGGAGCTTCCGGCACACCTGTGGGTTCAAAGTACGTTGCCACAAGCCGGGTGGCCATTCCTCCCGGGAACTGGTTTTCATTGCAAAGGTGATTAAGGTTACGGTCGTGGAGAAAATATTTGCCCTGACCGTTGGCGGTGAAAATAAGGTCGTAACTTTCCCCTGAAGCAATAGTGACTGTGTTTTTGAGGTAGGTAGCGTCCGGGAAGTTTCCGCCCGCCCTCAGGGTCCAGCCGTCTACGGCAACTACCCGGGCCGTTATTCCCAGCAGGCGGAAAGTGTGGTTTTGAAACCCTGCGTTAATAATTCTTAATAATACTTTCTGACCGGGTATTGTTCTCAAACCCGAGCCGATGGGCTGACTAGCCAGTAAACCATAATTGTCCGGCAGCAGGGTAAAGGGATATGAACGACCGTTGATAACCCAGTGATCGGGATTATAATCCAGCATGTTGAATGGGCTGTCTGTATCCATCGCCAAATTTAACCGGCTGTCGATATCTCCCAGTATCAATATCTTTTCTATGTCAAAATCCATACCGGTGTTGCCGCTGTATGCGGCATGATAGTCCGGGTCAAGAAAATCGTCAAAACCCTGGGGATATATCACCAAGGCTCCGTACAATCCCATTGACACCTGTTCTTCCGGACTGGCGCCGCTCTCGTATAAAAATAACCCCGGACGAGTGGCTGTGAAAGTGTAACTGGTGCAATTCTCCGATGAGGCAGGGGTGTTGTAGGAAACAAAAACACCGTTATCTTTTACCGGTTTAGGAATAAAGTGTTGACCGGGAAAGACCAGGGAAATACTTTTATTCAACTCATTATACAAATTGATTTTGATAAGGTCCCCGGCCTTTGCCTTTATTAATGGCCCGGGAAGTTGAGGTTTCCCGTCAGGTGAAGAGGAAAAGCCCCAAAAGGGTAGCACAACCCCATTGGGGAATTTAATTTTTCCTTTTTTGGCCCATAGATTTTGAATAACCGTTCCCATGGCCGCAACTCCTTTCATTCTCCAAGTACACCCGGCACACTGTCAAAGCGTGTGTGACTCCATGGGGAGCATGCCGTGGTGAGGTTCCAGGGTTCCGGTGGGATATACCGCGATCATGGTCATCATGCCTCCGGGGAAAGCGCCCCGGCTGCTTATTTCGGGTGCCGCGTGGGAGTGAAGCATAAAATGATATTCCCCCGCCTGGTTGTATGACTCTATTCCCTCAGGGATCTCTCCCCTCAGACCCAGATAAGGGCTGCCGCTCCACATGGTCATGCCCATGTTTCCTATGGCCATTCTCCTCGTTTTTGGCAGGGTGGTGGGGACGGGGTTTGTATCCGGGGCGTAGCCCGGCCCGGTCCAGGTGTAAATCTGGTCATAGGTCTGCCCCGCACCTGTGAGAACGGTGAACCTTTTATACGAAAGATTCGTAGTGCTAGAAATGCTCCGGTTTTGCAACAGCCTTCCATCCAGTCCCACAACTCTGGTATGGTTGCCGTGCGAGTGCAGAGGGTGGTTTTCAAAACCTCCCCCGGCGTATCGTATCAAAATCTTTTCACCCGGTTCCATCATAATCATGGAGCCGTACGGCTGGGCCGGGAGGTGGGAGGCGTTGTCGGGAAGCATGGTATCATTCGAGCATCTGCCGTTGATGGTCCAGTATCCGGGTTTGAAATCCCCCATGTTATAGGGTAGGCCCTGTTCCACGGCCTGGTGAAGGTCGGGGTCTATTTCATTGACCACCAGCAGGTACTCCCGGTCAAACTCTGTGCCGGTGCCCTCACCATAAGCTGTTTTTATTTTTTTATGATGCGTCATGTAGTCCGGGGGCCTGACAATTAGTGCCCCGTAGAGCCCCATCTGCACCTGCCTGTGCGGGTAAGTCCCGCTTTCATAAAGAAAGGTGCCAGGGCTGGCCAGGGTTACCTGGTAGGTTATAGTTTCGCCGGGCAGGGCGTGGTTGATAAATGAAACCAATTTGCCGCCTTGATACTGGGGCTGTGCCGGTTGTCCGTTTACCCTCACTTCCGCCTGTCCTGGAAAGACCAGGGATACCGGCTCGTTAAGTTTATTGGTCAGATTAACGGTGATAGTGGTTGGGATGAGGTATGGTTGTTGTTTGACAATAATAGTGGGTCCCGGGAGTTGGGCGGTGCCCCCCTCTTTATCCGTGAACCCCCATATATAAATGCTTTTCCCGTCCGGCGTGCTGATATAGCCGTCCGTTGCCCAGAGATTTACGGTTGGCATAAAGTTATTCTCTCCTTTGGGTGAACTTTGGCGTCATCACTCTTAAAAACTCTCCTGGGGTGGGAGGGTGCCGGGGGCATAAACCAGCACTTCCGATACCATACCTCCCATTCCGTTGCCTGCCAGGGTATTTTTGTTATAATTGCGGTTGAACAGGGGCAGGGTGACGGGATACATGTCCGGCGCTTCCGGGGCCCTGAATATGGCGTCCATTGATTGCCCCGGGGCTATATATATAACGTTTTTGAGGTAAGACAGGTCTTCTCCGTTTTGACCCACCGGGCGCATGGCATCAATACCTACAACCTTGAAGTCAACACCCAGAATTAAAACGGCATGCTGTTGAAAACCCAGGTTAACAAAGCGCAAAAGCACCTTTTCTCCGGCGTTGGCCCTGATTACTGCCGGCCGGGGCTGTTGGGGGAATTCGTCTTTGGTGTTGACCGTGTCCGGGTAGGAGCGACCATTAATGAGCCAGTAAGTGGGTTTATAATTTATCCAGTCCGGTTCCTGAACCGTGGCCACCAGATTATGAATTGTGCTGTCAAGCTCGTTTAAGAAGACAAAGTACTCCCGGTCAAATTCCGTTCCCGTGTCACGGCCATAAGCGGTTTTATACACAGGGTCGGCGGGGTTGAAGTCCCGGGGCCGGACAATCAGGGGGCCAGCCATGCCCATCTGGATGTGTTCTACCGGATAGCGGTGGCAGAGGTACATGTATGTTCCGGGGTTCAGGGGTTTGTAATAATATACCAGGTCCCTTTCCACGGGTACTGCCATGGAAGCCTCAGGGACGCCGTCGTAGATGGCTATCTGGTTGGGGAAACCGTGGAAGTGAACAGTGTGGGGTTCTTTTAGACCCCGCCTGCCGGGGGTTCCCAGGTTGGTTAGGGTAAGGTAAACCTCATCTTCCACCGTTAAAACTATCGGTGGGGCCATCAATTCGGCCTTGCCCCTGAAACCGGCCAGTTTGTTTTCCGGCACCCCGGTTAAATCAACAAACCCCCAAATATAATGACTACTGCCGTCCGGTGTGCTAATCCAACCGTCGGTGGCCCCAAGGCGCAGTTTAACTTTCATGTTCTTCCTCCTTTTAAGGTAAAGGGACACACCTTCAGTGTTGCCTCGAATCTCCCACCTTTTTTACAGTTTCGCGAAGGAATATCCCCAATCTGTGTGAGGACACGGTTAATATTTTTCATCCATTATCATGGCAGCAGGCCACCTTCAAAATAAAATTTACAATATTTTATTTTCCGGGATTTTCTTTTGTTACCGCTCTATAAATAAACAAAAATAAAAAAGCCATATCCAGACAGGACAGGCTTTGAAGGCAATATTACTTTATTTTCTTTTTTATAAAATAGCCCTCCGGGTCTATCTCCTCCCGTACAAGTCTTATCTCTTCATTTGTTGGCGGTTCGTACTGGTATACGTTGTCATCTATCAGCAGTTCGAAGCCGGTGTTATCCTGGCCCCGGCCTTGAAGCGGGCGGACATATTAAAATTGCTCCAGTCTTCCAGCTCAATCCGGCCATTTTCTGCGAGGTGCCGGAAAAGGGGGGAAATGCCAAAAGTTTCATGTGCCCAGTAAGCAAATTCCAGGCGTTTAATAGAGCAGCGGTTTTCTTCCAGCAGCATGGCTCCCGCCAGGTACTCCGGGCTAAGGCCTGCGGATTGAAAGGAAAGGG
Source organism: uncultured Desulfocucumis sp. (assembly GCA_965543975.1). GTDB lineage: Bacteria > Bacillota > Desulfotomaculia > Desulfotomaculales > Desulfocucumaceae > Desulfocucumis. The sequence goes on from CBEULQ010000240.1 coordinate 4,686, forward strand.
TCAGATCCCTAATTCCCTGACGGATAATTTCATGAATTAAGGCCACCGGCTGACGGCTATTGACGAATCCCCCAATGCCGATGTTGTAGCCGTCCCTGACAAACTTTTTTACAGCCGCGGCAAGGTTCATACGTTTGTCTCTTTTTGATTTGTCCTTATTTGCCAGCATTTCCCTGGCCTGGTCCGGCGACAATCCTGTCCAGAACATATATGCCTCCGTCAAAAAGAAAATGTAGGTCTATTATATAAGAAAGTTATCAAAAGCCTCAATGTTATTTGGCGGAACAATTTTCTAAAAACTTTTTGAAGTTTTTATGTATAATATTCTGATAAATGGTAATTATCCT